>DATLTL010000250.1:0-14804 GCA_035533635.1 Nitrososphaerales archaeon | reverse complement strand
TTCGAGGTTCTACCTCAGAAGCCTGTGACCACTTACCTATACAGGTGTTTGGCGCCCGAAACCAGGATTTCTCTTGACGACGGAACACAAGCGCCGATCAAAGATTTGAAGGTTCCTAAAGACCGCAGCGTTACTTCCTTTGATTTTGAAAAACGCAAACTGGTTAATGCATCGGTTGGGAATCACATCGAGACTGTTGCTGGCGGACGGGCGGTATACCGATTGACTTCCGAATCTGGTAGATCCATAGTGGCTACCGAGGATCACCCTTTCTTTACCCCTAGAGGATGGATAGCTGCAGGTGAGCTAAGGGCGGGAGACCTTACCTGCGTCAGACCAGAGTTGGAGGAAATCAAGGAAGAAACCTCTCAGCATGATTACATTATTGTTGACGAAGAAACCATCAGGAAAATCGACTCCCCTCCCGCGAACATTGAGCTAACCGTGAGGCGCCTGAAGGAAAGAAAGCTCCTACCTCTATACGGATCAAGTCCGAAATTGTTTCTTCTTTCTAGACTGCTAGGTCATCTATTCAGCGATGGTTCGTTTACTCACAACATGGAGAATAGGAACGGAAAACCATACTCACACTTTACAATTGACTTTTGCGTGGGAAGTGAGGCTGATTACCTCGAACTCAAATCAGACCTGGCTAGACTAGGTGTCAAACTTCCTAAAGTATTCCAGAGTAAACACGTGATTACCAAGGAGGGCCGCAGCTATACCACGACAACTCTGCACGCGAAATTGAGAGACACGGCAATTTGCACACTTTTGCGAGCATTAGGGGCTCCTGTAGGAAGCAAGGTGAAGAACTGTCCAAAATTGCCAAAATGGATCACCACGGCTTCTCGGTTGGTTCAGCGTGAGTTTCTAGCAGGATACATGGGCGGAGACGGTGAAGCACCCAGAATGCTATCGTTAAACCCTTGCGGTGCTTTACGTCTTACATTTCACAGAATCAAAGAGCAAGAAGAGAACGGGCTAAGTTTTGCTCGCGCAGTTAGAGCACTATTCTCACCTTTCGGTGTCGTGGTTAATCAATTATCATCCAGGCCGGGATACACAAGAAAGGATGGTTTGACCACTGTTGAAATTGAACTACGCTTCAAGCTTTCGCAAGCAAACGTGCTAAAGATATCCCAGACAATAGGCTACAGGTATTCTAGATCGAAATCAATTTCTGCCGGATACGTTGGAGAGTACCTGAGAATAAAGGCTAACTTGTACGAGGGTCTGCGATCGAAAATGGAGACGGCGCAGATGATGATGCATAGTGGATCGGCCACTGTTCAGATATCTAGAGAATTGAAGGTTCCGGCTATGACCGCCAAACAGTGGGCCGCCGGCAAAGTAACCAATCCGCTAATCCGTTCTAAATCATTCCCGGCTTACGAGGATTGGCTAGAGCTGGCGAGCCAAGACTTGGAAGAGGGGTTGGTTTGGGAGAGCATCGTCGATATTCAGAAGGAAGCGCTCGACAACGTCATGGATCTAACAATTGGAAATGAATCACACTGCTTCTTTGCAAACGGTTTCCTCGTTCATAATTGCGACGATCATTTCCATCTCGACCCTCTCCGCGACATGCTTAGAGAGCAAAACGTAATCGGAGTCCTTTCCATGGACGCAACCGAAGCTGGATTGGGTATAGTTTCGGGTGATGCTTGGGAAGTCATTGACACAATGAGCTCCGGAGTTTCCGGAAAGACTAGGAAGGGAGGACAGTGTGTGAGCTCTGATACCTTGGTTCAGCTTGAAGATGGAAGACTAGTTGAGATCTCAAAACTTACTGCAGGCAGCAAAATCTCGAGTTACAATTTCACAGATTACACCTCAGGATACTACGAGTGCGCCGATACTTACTCGATGGTACCGAAAGACTTCATTGAAATTAGGACCTCTCGACCGCAACTTAAAATCAGATCAACTTCTGAACACCGTTTCTTCACACTTGACTCAAATGGAGTTACCACCAAACAAGCTCACGAGCTAAAACAGGGCGACCGTCTGCTCGTTACCAAGAGACTTCCTCAACCCACGAATCCAGACCTCAATACTAAATTTCCAGGTACGTTCAAGCATGAAGTGAATTTGGAAGGAAGGAAATTACTAAGGCAGATTAGAATCAACAAAGGGTTTTCCCAGAAATTTCTCGCAGAAGCGATAGGCCTGCATCAAGGTGAAATATCACAGCTAGAACGTGGAGAGAGAGATCTGATTTGGGAAAAACTCCAGAAGATAGTAGCTTATCTGGCGCCCGAAAAAGATGAATTCAATGCGAAATATATCGTGACTAGCCGGATTCTTCCAGAATTCTTCAGTCCGGAACTTCTTCAACTTTTGGGATATATTGCAGGCGATGGATCTGCTTCAGTGAATCGAATCTCGCTCTACGAACAGCGAGAGGGCGTAGCAAAACTGTACTCAAAGATTGTCCGAAGAGCGCTCGGGCTAAATTATGTTCCCATAATTTCAATAGACAAGCGAGGGAAGGCGGGATCCTGGACAAAGCAGATCTACTTTGAGACGCGAATTTACTCAAAGCTCTTTGTTGAAAACATCAGAAATTACTATCCTGGTCTCATTTCAACTGCATTTAGAAACATTCCAGAAAAAATTCACCGCTTAGACAATGCGCACCTGGCTTGCTTCATTCGAGGCCTTTTCGATGCGGAGGGACATGTGAGAAAAACAAGAATTGGTATTGCAATGAGATCTGGGATTTTGATACGGCAGTTGCAGTTGTTGCTCCTCCGGTTTGGCATTGTCTCCTCGTACTCCCAATATACAAATAGATTCGGCACCCTCATGCATGCCCTAGACATCAGCGATCTGGCCTCGATAATTTCATTCAGAAATGAGATAGGGTTTTCTGCGCAAGACAAGAGCAAGATTTTGAGAATTGCTGCTCAAAGGAAGCAATCACAGAGTTATTTGAATGTTCCAGTCGTCGGTTCTTGGGTTGACAAAAGAGCTAAGGCGCTTAAGATCAAACGCAGGCAATTTGGAGGAATCACAAACTTCTTCCAGGACCAACGGGGAATTAGCAAACTAGTGTTTCAAAGAGTTTTGGCTACCTTTGAAGATGAACTGGGGATATGCGAAAATTCAGCTGATATGTCATCTCGCTTGCAATTGCTTCAGGAGACCGTGTCACGACTTTCTATGATTGCGCGAAGTGAACTCGTTCTGGCCTACATTTCCAAAATAGAACGAAGAGAGAACAAGGTTGAGGAGAAATTCATTGATATTGAATTGCCAATTACCCGTAGTTTCATAGGAAATGCGTTCGTTCTTCACAATAGTGCTAGGCGTTATGAGCGCCTAAGAGAAATGGAACTAACTGATTATTTCAATCGATTGGCAGCCCACGCGAAGAAAGCATTCTTGGAGCAATATCAGATTAAGGGTTTGATCGTCAGCGGACCAGGCCCAACGAAGGACGAGTTTGTGCGTGACAAGTACCTGGATTATCGGTTGCAGAATGTGGTTGTCGGAATACTCGATTCTGGTTATGCCGGGCGCGAGGGAGTAAGGGAGACTATAGAAAAATCAGGGAAATTATTGGAAAACGTGCGCGTCATTGAGGAGAAAAAACTCGTTCAACGTTTTTTCAAAGAGATCAATTCGGACACTGGACTCGCGATCTATGGTGTGAAGGATATTCTCGCAGCTTTAAAGAAAGCCGCCGTTGATTCCATACTCATTAATGATGATGTGGATACACTATATTTGAAGCAAGTGTGCAGCAAGTGCGGAAACGTCACCGAGAAATTTGTTCATCGTTCCCAACTGGTCAATGAAAAGCAAAAATTGCTCGTCTGCCCAAATTGCAGCTCGAATGAAGTGGAATTGACAGAGAAGGACGTGGTGGATTATCTTGCTGATGCCGCTGTCGATTCTGGGGCAAACGTTGAAGTAATTTCGTCAAAGACAGAAGACGGCGCGATGATGAAAAATTTTGGCGGCATATCAGCCATTCTGAGGTACAAAGTCTGATTTGGCTCAATCAGAGAAAGCGCAGAACTTGGCAGAGCCAGCCCATCCGAATCCATTAGCCGAATTGAAATCTTGGGATAAATCAATTGAAGCGCAAATATTCCAAAAATGGGAGAAAGATGGCATTGGAAGATTCAATGTAGATTCTTCAAAGCCTCTCTTTGTGATCGACACTCCACCACCGTATCCATCCGGACGACCCTGGCATGTAGGCGGGGCATCTCATTATTCAGAGATCGACATGATAGCAAGGTCGGCAAGAATGCGTGGCTTCGAGGTGTTGTTCCCTCTTGGGCTAGACAGAAATGGTCTGCCAGTTGAGCTCTACACTGAAAAGAAATATGGTGTAAGCATCAAGACGACTCCGAGAGAGAAATTTCTCCAACTTTGCAAGGTGGCCTTGGACGACTTGGAGCAGGAGATGCTTCAGACATTCAAGTTGATGGGGCTATCTGGAAATTACGAGCAAAAATACAGAACTGACGAAGAGCCTTATCGTGCTCTCACCCAGTCCACATTCATTTCGCAATGGAAGGCCGGAAGAATTTACGAAGGAACTCGACCGAGCAACTACTGTATCGATTGCGGAACAACAATAGCCGATGCAGAGATAATATACGATGAACTCCCAACCAAATTCGCTTTCTTCAAGTTCAGAATTAGGGGCGAAAAAGATTCTTTTATTCCCATTGCGAGCACAAGGTCGGAACTAATCTGTAGCTGCCAGGCTGTAATAGTAAACCCTGAAGACGAGAGATACAAACCGCTGATAGGAAAAACTGCGCTAGTCCCAATTTACAACAGAGAAGTCCCGATAGTAGGTCATAATTCGGCGAGGCCAGAGTTCGGCACCGGGGCTCTGATGGTCTGCTCATACGGCGACTACCATGACGTGCAACTATTTCGAGAGCTGAATCTCAAAGAGATTATCGCCATTGGAGACAGCGGACGAATGCTACCGATTGCAGGGAAGGAGCTTGAAGGTCTTAGGATAAAGCAAGCGCGAACGAAGATGATAGAGCTGCTGCAGGCGAGTGGAGTGTTGGACAAGGTCGAAGAAATCCAACACCGGACTCCGTTGTGTGAAAGAAGCAGGACCCCTATCGAAATTATTCCAATGGATGAATATTACCTCAGGGTAGTCGACGTGAAGCCAAAACTTGAGCAGATTGCAAAGAGTCTCAAGTTCCATCCCGAGATGCATCGAGGCATCCTTTTGAACTGGATCGAAGTTGCCCTTGACTGGCCGATTTCCAGACGGAGATTTTACGGAACTGAGGTCCCTGTTTGGCACTGTATCAAATGCGAAGAGCCGTATCTCCCACCGCCTGGGCCTTACTATCAACCTTGGAGAAACCCTCCTCCACCCGGTGCGAAGTGTGCGTGCGGATCAATTGAGTTCAAGGGTGATGTGAGAACATTTGACACCTGGATGGATTCTAGCATAAGCGCGCTTTACATCACAAAATATGCGAGAGATCAAAGTTTTCACGAGAAAACTTATCCCACAATGATAAGACCGCAGGGCAAAGACATCATACGTACCTGGCTCCACTACAGTATACTTCGTTGCTATCAGATTACGGGCAAAGTCCCTTGGGAGCACGTATGGGTAACTGGCTGGGGACTAGACGAAAAAGGGGAAAGAATGAGCAAGAGCAAGGGAAATGTCATCGATCCTATTCTAATGCTGAACCGCTACGGCGCGGAGAATTTCCGACTCTGGATTGCATCCGAGGTATCGGTCGGTTCAGATTATACCTGCTCCGAACAGAAAATTGCGAGCCCGGGAAAATTCCTTACGAAAATCTGGAATATTTCTAGATTCATTGCAGGTTTCGAGAACCCTGCTCGCGAACCTGATTACGAAGATCTTTCCCCGAGCGATCGATGGATCCTTGCAGAACTGAGTAGATTGGCAGAAGAGTGTTTGGCAGGATATGAAGACTACAATTTCTTCATTCCTGCAAACAAGATTCGGGATTTCACTTGGAATGTATTTGCTGCTCATTACGTTGAATTAGCAAAGGGCAGAGCTTACGGTACCGGGTTCAATGACAAGGAGATAATGTCCGCTAGATTTACGCTTCGGGAATGCCTGAAGACTATACTACTTCTGCTGGCACCAATCTGCCCGTTCATTACTGAGGCGCTTTGGCTCAAAATATATTCAGATCAAAGCATTCACAAGCAGATGTTTCCAGACCCTCGCAAATGGAGCCAAGAATATTTGAAGCATGAAAAGACCATTTTGGATTTCAACAGTTTGGTATGGAATGAAAAGAAGGCAAGGGGGCTCTCTTTGAAGGGCAGTCTTCAGATTCCGATTCCGTCTGAGTTGGAGGCATTTGCAATGGATTTGAAGACAATGCACAATTTGACTATCGGCTGAACTTGCCGAGTCCGAAAGACCGGATGTATCTAAAAGCACGGTCTTGTGTTTCTTCAGGCCCTAGCGCCAGAATCAAATTCGTCCTTACAGCTTCGATTTCAAAAACACCAGCTTGACCAATTTCGGTGTCTTTCATCTCATGGGATTCAACTTTATCCAATAGCTTGCGGACATCTTTTGTATTGAAAGAGGCGAGTGTAATAAGCGGTACAAATGCTTCCACATCGTACGTACTCGCGTCAACTTCGCCTGCGAGATCTTGAGCTATTCTTTCATTGATGTTTTGAAACTTGTTACCGTCTTCGACGCATGCATATATTCCAGTTGGAAAAACACCCAAACCCCTGATTTCGATCTCGAATGAATTAAACTCCTTGATTATTTTCCCTATCTTTGAAAGGGTTCGTTCGTACTTGCTCTCGTCAACCTCTTCTCCCAAATAACCTAGCCCTTTTACAGAAACGTGAAAGTTACCAGGACTTGTATAGATCTGTCTTGGGTCAATAGTTTTGAGCTCTTTTTGAATGCTGATCAGAGGCCTCCAAAGCCTTGGAGGAATCCTGTATATCAATCCGGCATAAGTCGTCTTGCCCGCATCAAGAAGATGGCCCCAGTACTCACCTATAGGTGTGACTTCCAAGATTCAGATACTCTGATACATGATCTTGGAATTTATAAATTTCACATGATGTATTAAAAAAATCTCATGGGATCCTCAAAGCTATTTTTCCAGGGGTTTCTCTCCAAGAATCTTGGTCTTTGGTAAAGTCGACAGCGCTCTCTCCTCCTTGCTAATCATTTCGTATTCAAGAGTGCAATCGCAGTTCAGTTTGCCTGCTTTCTGGATCTCATTTGCCAGATCAGCCACCGATGCGTAGTTTATCTTCATTGTAAAATTCTTGAACTCTGTCTCGGATTCTTTCGATGAAGCTGTGCCTCCCACTTTCGTTGCAACAATAGCCTTGATCGGGTCAGTGAATTTTGGATCGAGTTTGTGACTCTTTAGGTGGATTATCGAACCCTTCTCGGCAGACACATGCGGTCCGTACCAATAAACTGAGATATGAGGATCATCAACCGCAGTCTTCCCTGGTACGCTCGCTGAAATATCCCAGAAGGAAACCTTCTTGATATCGAGGTTGGCTTTCGCAACTTCATCAGGTGAAAGCTGGTTGTAAACTAAAACCTTGTACATATCCGGTTCGACCCCGAGATGGCTTGCCATTAACGATCAGGAATAACGGGTTTTCCAGTTTATTTGAGGATTGTCTTTCGCATCCAGAAGCTGCACAAGAAATATAGATGCTGAGAGGGCCCCTTTCGAAGTGAATGACAGAATTCCTTTACCTTCAGGATCACTATCTAAAGGAGTTCGATGCGAAAATCTTGGAGATTCTAGACTCCAAGTCGGTCGTGCTGGATAGAACGGCAATCTATCCAAAGGGAGGCGGACAACCCTCAGACCATGGTGTCATTTCCACCATAGATGGAACCAGGTACACAATCAAGGATTCCTCAAAACAAGGCGAGAAAATCGTTCATGTAATTTTAGAATCATTTCCAACAGACATAGCAGGCGAGCAAGTTCATTGTTCCGTGAATTGGCCTTTACGTTATTCGCATATGCGATACCATACTGCATTGCACATCCTATCAGGCGTGGTGTTTCTCAAATTTGGTGCGAGAATTACTGGCGGCCAGATTTATGCGGACAGAGCCCGACTTGATTTTAGCTTAGATGATCTAGGCAGAGAGAGAATTACCACTATAGAATCAGAGGCAAACACAATTGTGACCGAAGATCGGGAGGTGAAGACTTACTGGCTGACGACGGAGGAGGCGCTTCGAAGAAAGGACATGTACAAGCTCTCCGCTGATTTGCTACCAAAGGGTTTGGACAAGTTACGAATCGTCGACATTGTCGGATTCGACGCACAACTTGACGGCGGAACGCATGTAGCGAAAACCAGTGAAGTCGGAAAAATCAAGATATGCAAGACTCAAAACAAAGGCAAGGACAACAAGCGGATAGAAATTATCCTCGACTAAAGACGATGTGCAATTCTTAATCTTTCAACAGGAGCTAGTTTCGTTCTAATAATTTGTTCGTAGGCTGGATTGACTTCGTAGCCTACAGAACGCCTACCTAGCTCGTTCGCGGCAAGAATTGTCGTCCCAGACCCGAGGAATGGATCCAGAACCAAATCGGATTTCTTTGTACTCGCGAGCTTGATGCACATCTCCGGGAGTTGCCTGGGGAAAATGGCATCATGTAACTTTTGCGAATGTCTTTGCACTGTCTCGTAGTTTATGTACCAAACGTCGCCTCGACAACGCAAATCCTGCTTTGCAATCTTCCATCGGCCAATGTTTGACTTGTCCTTGTATGGGATTCCAATAGCCAAGCGCTTCAGTGAGTAATCGTTATTCTTGGAAAAAATAAAGATGTACTCATAGAGATGGTTCAAGTGCTTCGCTCCTTGAATTGGAGAATGATGACCCTTGACCCAAATGATGGACTGAACGAGGTTGAACCCACAATTCATCACGTCGTTCGCAATTTCGTGTGACTTAAACTGGTTCTCCATCGAGTTACCAATGTTAACAAAAAAGAGCCCAGAATCTACAAGTTTCTTCCGAACTTCGATCCAGACTTGCTTCAAGTAGTCCCTGTATTCGTGGTACGTTGAATACTGTGTTTCGTATTTCTTATTGCGAAAATATGGCGGAGAAGTTACAGAAATTTTGACCGAGTTGTCGCGAACAAGGCTCATGTGCCTGCTGTCTCCCATCACAACAAGGTGACTCGCCATATTTCCCACGATCCATGCCTCTCCGTGTTGTTGCCTTCATCCATACCCCACTTATATTTCCTCACGTCTCGCTCCGAAAATACGGGACCTGGTACAATAATTTTGTTATCAGCTCATGAAAAATCCAAGTAATCCCGCAGCGTTTTTCGATGATACCAAAATCGTTGCCCGCGTTTACACTGAATCCAGACAAGAGCCTGAATCCTTGAATCGTCATCCGTTTAATTTAAGAAGCGATGATCAATTCTTATCGGTGTCTCGTATACCGAGGCAGCGCGTGGTCGATACCGCCTTCGTTGCGCTATAGAAACCCCGGAGAATGTGGTAAAAATTGGAAATAGAAAGAGAATCGAAAGACAAGAATAAAAAGAAAAATCAGAACAGGTCCCTCAAGATTGCGACAACCGGCATTCTGGCCGGAGTCTACGCAGTTGCTACGATTGCCCTAGGGACTTTGTCTTATGGCCCGCTGAACCTGCGGTTTACGAATATTCTGATTGGCGTGGTCCCAATCGTTGGATGGCCGTCTGTCCTCGGAATCACGTTAGGTGTGTTCTTGTCCAATACAGTAAGCAGTCTTGGCCCCATCGATCTGGTCTCTCCCCTTTTCTCGTTCATTGGGCTTTCCTCAATTTATTTTCTAAGGAGGAAAAGTGTAATTGTGGGGTTGGCGATTTATTCTCTAATTCTGTCAACATGGGTAACGTTCGAGCTCCATGTTGTTCTTGGTTTACCCTACAGTGGATTCTTTGCTGTGCTTGGCGGGATATCGGTAGTCCTCGTCCTCGCCTACATATTATACAGAGCACTGAAAGCTTCAAACTTGCTCAGGAGGTTTGATGCGCACAATGCCTAAATCGGTCTGCATAATTTCTGGAGGACTTGATAGCTCCGGAGTTGCATCGTACTGGAAGAGCGGAGGATATGACATCTTCCTTCTCACTTTTGATTACGGTCAGCGAGCCAAGCAGGAGATTAAGCGAGCACGCCAAATTGGCAGGTTATTAGGCGCAAAAGAGCACAGGGTCGTGGATATTTCGTTCATGAAAGATCTTTACGGCTCTACTAACGTCCTGACCAACGAGTCTCTGGTAATGCCCTCGCATTTTCAGAGTAACATCATAGTCCCAATAAGAAATGCTGTGTTTCTTACAATTGCGACAGCGTATGCCTTCTCGATCAGAGCCAAGATTTTGGCGTATGGCGCGCATCTTTCTGACCAACCGTATCCTGATTGCAGACCAAGATTTGCAAAGAGTCTTGCGGCCACGCTGAACCTGGGAGACATTGACTCAATCAAATCAAGAGTTCACCCCCCAATCGAGCTTTGGAGCCCCGCGATAGCCGGAATGACAAAAGACGCAATGTTGAAGATCTCGAACAGACTCTTGCGAGATCGCATCTTCCTTACATGGAGTTGTTATCTCAATGGAGTGAAGCAGTGCGGCAAGTGTGAATCCTGCCGCAACAGAAAACTAGCATTCAAACTAGCTGGAATAATAGACAAAACCAATTACGCCTAGGTTGTCGGTGCTCTTTCGAAAACAATTATAGCCAATTTCCTGAATTCATCTGCACACAATGCGGGGGTCGCCCAGCCTGGTCAACGGCGCGAGGCTCAGGCTTTCATTTCGAGTGAAATGAGAGACCTCGTCCTTTAGAGGTTCGTGGGTTCAAATCCCACCCCCCGCACATATTTACTAGCAAGTTGATTCAAATGACTGGGCTCAGATGCTCGAGGTGCTCCCGAGGTTAATTTTTCTCTCAAATATCGATGATAACTTCATGCGCAGCCTTCACCTCACAGGGAACTTTTTGGCATATTTCATGTTCGCACTCTTCGGTGAATTTCCTATCTTCTAAAGTGCGGGGCTGTTTCTTTACAATTTCCTTGAAGTGCATCTCACAAAGACAGATGAAGACTCGCATGACTTTTCGCTTGAAGGAAGCTCTTCCAACTGCGATCTGAAGTTAAGTCTTTGCTTTGGAAATACTCAAATTCTCGGAATTCCATAAAATTGGATGGAACGCGCAATGAATTTTGCCAACAACCAATAATCCAGCTAAAACCGGGAAGATGACTCTAGGTGCAAAGATCTATCTCACCCACTTCCCGGTTCGATCGTATCTTGAAGCTGACGTGCTTTCAAAGGAAAGTACTTGGAAGATGATGCATTACATTAGGGAGATTGGTGCGAGAGGAGTCTCAGCAGACGAGATATCGAAAAGCCTCGATCTTCCGGCCAGTATTGTTTACTCTACGCTCAAGGAGCTGCGCAGGCTGGATTTTGTCTTCATCTACCCTAGGGAGAAGCGGCCTCGGAACGAGCGGAGGAAGCGCTATGTCTGTGAGAGGGCAACGTGGGGAAAATATGGAATCGAAGCTCACTTCTCGGAAGCTTTGACACTTAGCGGAGAAATTGAATCAATCAATGACAAAATTAAACAAAATTTGCTTGAGATTTTTGAGGATGTCCACAACGACTTTTCAAACCGAAAGGAGCTGAAGCCCTTCTTGCCGCATTCTAACGAAGATAACATATGCCCTAAATGCAGCAGGAACCATGAAGCAATGGAGTTCTTTTACGCGATCTTGCTGAGGTCGATCGACACATTCATAACAGAGTCAGAAGAGTTTAATCACTTTCTGTCGGAAAGAGGTTGGTCTGTTGAATCAGAAGCGTGAACCCGACTTCCGTATTCGTTTCCTAACTACGCCACTGGAAAAATTGCCGTCCATACTTAAACGCGAAAAAGAGCCGTCCCAATCGCATCCTTAATTTTTTACTGCTAAATTGGCGTTCAAATTCTGTGCGTCCTTCTTATGCAAAACTGTCGTTCAAAGCTGCCAAAGGATTATCAGTTAAAGTGCTTAACACTCGACCATTCGCTCTGCAAACTTCCAATTGGATCAGTTGCTACCAGAACTGGCAACCCATTCTCATCACTCATGCAATAATTACAAGTGATCGTCCCGCCAACTGTGATGTTATCATAATGTGTTTGGATATCTGAAAGGTTGTAACCTACTGTGATAAGTACTAAACCACTGCAACCCTGAGGACCCCAGATGTAAAAGTTATTGTGCCCGCTGATGACTCTTGGAAGATCGTAGTTCTTTCCGAGAAAAATCAGAGCGCTCGCTTCTCCGTAATTCAGTGTAAGGATGCACGCCTGTGACTGCTCGTTTGTAGGTAGTGCATGATACACCTGCGCAACGGTTGCCACCATCGTGTCCCATCCAAAGCGATCCCCAAGATATTGGGGAAATTGCCCAGAGGTCTGCTGGGCAGCTGCTCCATTTCCAACTCCGGTGAGTGATCCGTATGAATTAACGAAAACCTGCGGGGGCAAAACCGGAGCGTAGAGAGGTGCAAGTCCAGCCCCCACTACGAGAATCACCACTATGTACCCCGCGTAGCCAATTAGTCGACGCGTCTGCTTGGTCGCCCCTTCAACGAAGACCGCTCCCGCGGCGAAGAGAAACGGGTAGGCTCCCATTATGAAGTAGGGTTTTCCATTCATCAGTGCGAAAATGATCAAGAGAATCATATAGGCAACTCCGAGCGCAGAAAATAGGCGTCCGATCTTCGATCTGAAGAAAAAGAGGAGGCCCAATATCGATAGCGGCAACCCGACCGGGTTTGCAATCAGCAACTGGTACACAAGGAATGAAACGGGTCCTCCTCCGTTGAGACCTCCGTGGTGAATGTAGAAATCAACTGTAGGAAAGCCATTCGCGGCGTTCCAAAGAATGTAGGGCGACACGAAGGCGAAAGAAATTAACCCCGCAACCCACAACCACTTCGATCTAAGAAGGCTCTTCCTTTTCGTTATTAGTGCAGATGAGACAACGACACCAACAACCAGCGCAAGCAGAAAGAAAACGATAGTTAGTTTTGTCATGAGACCCACGCCTGCGATTACCCCGAAATACAACCAGAGTTTTGGCTTCTTGCCATCGGATTTTATTATCTTCACAAGAAGGTACGCGAGGACGGTCCACCAAAGCATGTCGAAAACGTCCATCGAAAAGATCGAAGCTACCGCGAAAGAAGCGGAGAAGACGGTCGCTACCGCCGCGAGGACTTGCGCCCTTACTCCTCCCCCTAGCTCCTTGCATATCATACCAGCCATGAAAACAATTGCGCCACCAGCCAGCGCAGAAACAAAGTGGATCGAAATTAGGGAATCATTTGCGACAAACCCTAGAACTGCCGCAAGAAGAGCTATAACGGGTGGAAAGTCAACATATCCGAATGCCAAGTGCTGGCCACTAACAATGTAGTATAATTCATCACGGAAATATCCATAGTTGTTTGCGATGAGTAGATGGATTGCAAAATCGGCAAGAGCAATGTAGGCCACGATAGCTGTTGGACCAAGAAAACGATATTTTGACTTGGACCGACTAGATCCGTCCACAAGTATCAAGCCCCATTTATATCGGACAGTTCGAATTTTTCGAAGCTATAAATGGAGTTTCAAATGTACAAATTCTGGACAGATCACGTCTCATACGTGGACAGGGGGCTAAAAGCAGGGTATGGTTTTTCATGATCGTCACAGAATTGGCTTTTTTCTTCTTCATAACTCGTGCACTAATGACGATTTTTCCCAAACCAAGAAATAAGGAACTTTTCTCTTTTCCGAGATATTGAATGCGTCTGGTTTAGGGCGGCCAGTGACTCAATGATGATGGAATAGTTTGAGTTCGAGTTAACGATCGAGCAGGGAACGATTACTCACAAATTTTGGGGTTAGAGATGCAGTACGAATTTATGGTACGTACTGTGGCTTCACGCCCTAATACCGACGTGGGAATCCAACGAAACCGGTTCCTTTCCTGCCCATTTTGGGGGCATTTTTTTGTTTAGTGGTGAAATACTGCAAGATCGTGTGTACAGGCCAGCGATTCTAATTGTAGATCGATCTCCCGACTTTCGTTCCTTTTACCTATTGCCGTCGTGGAAGCGCACTATAGAATATTTTGCCAAGGTAGCGCCTTGGTAACCGAATTATGATGAATATCTGAGTTATGTGACAGTTGAGGGAATCAGCAATCTTGTCGGGACAATCGGAGTTTTCGGTTTGCTTACTAAAAAAGAGAGTTCGTCTTTAATCCAAGAAATTATATTGACATGAAGAGTTTGAAGTTGAGGGTATCATTTGCCTCCTCCCGATCATTGAATTGGCGAAAAGATATGAGATTGTTGTAAACAGCTAGCGCAAGTTGCTGGGCTGCGAATTATTGTAGACTTAACCCGCGAAGTAAGCATCGCCATATCACGGCGGCATTTGTAGCAACGCGGCCAAAACTAGAATGGTAATCATCAGCCCAAGATTAGCGAAAGAAATGATTCTACTCCTTTTTCTAACTGCTCTCAATCCCTCGACATTCCTCTCCTGCGCCAGTTTCACTATTTTTCTTCCATAGTACAAACCATGCGCATAGATCAAAAATATCAAGATTAGAGATAGGACAACCTTGATGAAAAGTACTTTCTCACCATAGGTCTGAAATGCGAAAAGATCCTGATAGGATGGCAGATACCACGATATATTGTAGAGTCCAGTTAGGACAAGTATACCCAGCG
>DATLTL010000249.1:0-3968 GCA_035533635.1 Nitrososphaerales archaeon | reverse complement strand
TGGAACGGAGTCGTGCTACAACATATCCAGCAACCGCGGAAAGCACCAATCCTTCCAGTATCGAGGCAAGATAGATGCTTACAACGATTCCATGACCAAAGACCGCAGAAATCTGTTGTTGGAGCTCCAGCGAAAGCGTATTTTTTGCGTATGCTTCAAGGAATACGTCGAACAGGTATAGATTTGTCAGGACTACAAAGAGCGTTACAAACGAACGGGAGACTAGGCGATTTCTTAGAACGAACCAAGCGTTGAGCCACAAATGTTGACTGCAACCCTGGATCTTTTCATCTTCGGAAAAATATGTCTTTGACGTTGCTGGATCTGGAGAATACTCTGACGCCGGTTCGAAGAAACTTTTGGACCCTTCTCTGATAATGTTCTTCGCAGTCGCTGTATCTTGTTCTTGCCATCCTTGGACGAAGCGTTCCAGTGCTCTGGCATGTTTTGCAAAGTGAAGGATTGTACTTCCTGCGATGAACCAGTACTAGCTCACTGTGCTGACGATATTTTGTGGGCATTTCTTGAATCTCAAATCTAGATCTGGACTCCACTACCCTATATGCATGATTGGAAGACTTAAAGAAATCTCGGATTCCGAGATATATCGGAAGTCGATACTTTCTCATTCAACTATGGCTGATTCATTAACACAACTAACTTTTCAAGAACGTGTTTATTTCTGCAAGTACCTTGGTGAACATTTCGCTCGTCATCTTTCCCGTATTTGTATTTCTTGGACTGGGATGGTACGACGCGAATATTGCAGGTAGTTTCTCCGAAAGAATATATTTTTCTCCGTGCTTGAATTTGAAACTACCCTTCACATCATAGCATTTCTTCGCGAAATCAACGAATGAGTCGAATGCTAACTTTCCCAGAGCCAACACTGCTTTAGAATTCTTCAAAAGCTGCAGTTCTTCCTCCAGATATGGCGCGCATGTTTCAATTTCCCGCGTACTAGGTTTGTTGTCAGGAGGCACACATCGAACTGCCGCAGTCACATAACAGCCATTGTATTGGAGGCCATCGCCTCTGGTTTCTGAGGTTGGCTGGTTCGAGAAACCTGCGTCATAAAGATGTTTCACGAGGAATTTTGCGCTGCTGTCCCCGGTAAAAACTCTGCCCGTGCGGTTACCTCCGTGAGCAGCTGGGGCGAGACCTATCACAACGAGTCTCGCTTTTGGATCCCCGAACCCCGCCACTGGTTTGCCCCAATACTCAAAATCTGCGAACTGCTTTCGTTTCTCTATTGCAATTCTCTCGCGAAACTCCACCAATCTCGGACATTTTCTGCACGAAATTATTTCCTCGCTCAGTTGCTTCATAGTCCTCTGCTTAGTCAATTGGCTAGCTCATCCGAGAGTGGAACAGAAATTTTAGTCGTCGCGATCAGTAATATTGCTTTGCGAGCTCAAGGGCCCGTTTGCAATCACTTTCATTTTCAAAAACGATCCGCGTTTCAAACAAGGAAGCTTGGGTCGATTTCAGAGCAGTAGGATTAACCGGCGACAATCCCTTAGAGTTCAGGACGAAAATCGTGGCACTCTTGCCCTCAATCCTAATGTCTCCCGGAGATATCTTGAGCGCTCCCTTTTTCTTGTTTGGATTGCCCTTGAACACGTAGATGCCAAAGGCTAACGCAAGTAGCAGCACGCTCATGATTCCAGCGGTTGAAAGATTAAACGGAATAATCACTAGCGGCGCAAGAATCAGTGGTATGTAAATGACTATGATGATAGTGAGAAGAAGGTTCGATGCGCTGCTCGAGTATACCACAGGAAATTGGATTTCCTTGGCTGGACTCTGTGGTTCATCAGAGGTTTTAGGTTCCAAAAGCCAAAGTCCTTCTATTGAATCGCCTCGAAAATTCATCTGCGCCTATATTAATCTGTGGAAGATTTGATTGAGATTAAGAGAGTTTTAGGGCTCATATTGCCTTCTTTCTCAAAATTCTTTCCTGAGAGTGTTTTTAATCAAGCTTCCCAAACACTCGTACAAGACTCGCTAGACATAGGTAGAATCTGATGCCGCATCAATGGACGAAACAGCAATTACGCCAGCAAGTAAAGAACGCGATCTACAAGGTCTTTGACGCCGCAAAGACCAGGGATTTTGCGATCCTTGCCGCGATGCACTACCAGAGCGAGGAGTTGTTTTCCAAATTTGATTACTCCTCACCATACAAGCGTCAGACCATCTCGCAGGCGTTGATGCATGAAGAAGTCGCTTACGCCAACATTACGGATTTCAACTACAAAATCGACGATCTTCGAATTGATCTTGTCAGCCAAGAAGTTGCAATAGCTACCTTTAATCTGGAAACTGGCGGATTGTTCGTGAACGACTATCGTTTTGAGGGTAGCCCGGCTCGAGCAAACCTTCGGGCGTCAATGGTATTTCTCTGGAAGAACGACCAGTGGCTCATAGTCCACGAGCACTTTTCTAGCTTCCCCGAGGAACCCGCGAAAAAAGAGAAAGTATCAGGGTTGAAGAGCGCCAAGCCCTGACCTGTTCAAATAATAGAGATTCATCATTGTCTGCAATGCCCCAAAAAGCTGATCCTGGTATCGTAAATCCCATGGTAGAAAAGTACATGTCTCAGATCTTGAGACCAAGAGATAAAATTCTACAGTATCTGGAGAAGGACGCGCGTGAGAATTCCGTACCGATTATTGGCCCCTTGTGTGGAAATGTTCTCTCCCTAATCGCTACTGGCTACCACGCAAAGAATATTCTAGAGATTGGAACCGCCACGGGATATTCTGGCATCTGGCTCGCAAGAGTCGCGAAGAAAAATTCAGGAAAACTCATCACGATTGAAATGGATCGAAAGAGACTCGCAATCGCACAGAAGAGCTTTTCCGAAGCGGGAGTCGCAGACAACGTGAAAGTTCTCCAGGGAGACGCGAAAGAGATCGTCCCCAAAATTGCAAAGAAACAGAAAGGAAGATTTGATGTTGTCTTCGAAGACGTTGGAGACAAGAGCATCTACGTAGATCTTCTAGAACCTTGCATTGACGCGCTGCGGGTTGGCGGCTACCTGATCGCTGACAACTCCCTATGGAGTGGGCGAGTTGCGCTTCCATCTTCCGAGGACAAAGACACGAATACAATCAGAAAGTTCAACAAACTTGTCTATCAAGATAAGCGACTTCTGCCGGTCATAATTCCGCTGAGAGACGGTATGACCGTCTGTCTAAAGACTGGCGAATAATCGAACCGACAATTCTTTTAGGCGAATGAAAAACAAGATCGCTTATCCTTCCGGGGTTGTGGTGTAGCTTGGTCAACATGCGAGCCTCGGGTCAATGATCTGCGAGATCGCTCGTGACCGCCGGTTCAAATCCGGCCGACCCCACCATTTTAGCTCGCTCTCTCTTGTCGCTGCTTCTCGCAATACTTGTCATTTTTCTCTAGATTGTTGTCAGTAATTCTCAAAATACGTGTCACTACTTTTAGCTACACAATAATTGTCGTAATGCCGCAGTAGCAACCTGCTTGCTCAAACGAACTCTGCAATTTAGAAAATGTGCATCAGGACACCCACTCACAGGGGCGAGGTCGGTTGGTAAGTGCTGATGAATTTTGGCGGTTTGAACCCCGAGGTTATAATCTGGGGGTGGGATTTGAACACAAATTTATTGAAGACTGCACAACTTGGTATCAGCTAGGTCAGAATCCGCATAGACTAGTCTTTTCGAGGCTCGTCTAATTGCTTCCAATTACACGACTGTCTTTTTGACCTTAGACTATCCATTTTGATTAGCAATGAAGCCAAAAACACGATTGAGAGGACGTCCACGGAGAAGATGGTTTTTTCTCATTCACTTTAATATAGCATATTTTGAAAATCTAGGATATACGGACTTGTCCAAGCCGCCATCATCGCCAGAACTCATTTTCATGCTCCTTAAAATGGGAGTATGTAGCTACAATAACTTGGAATCCAACGGCGCGCAGATGAG
>DATLTL010000248.1:0-2580 GCA_035533635.1 Nitrososphaerales archaeon | reverse complement strand
TTGCGACATGATAGACCCTTTGTAAGGACTTTTAGCAGAGCAACATATTTATCCACTAAAAAACGGTAGATTTCGGAAGGCTCGTATTTTATGTTTCAAATTTCCGAACTAGAGGACGTTATACGCGTGCCTCCAGCCAAGTTCGGGGCCAAACTTGACGAAGTTGCAAGAGATATTCTGAAAGGAAAGTATGAAAGTACAATTAATCCCGATTTGGGGTATATTGTTTTGATCACAAACATCGCGGTTGACCCAACGGGAAAGATAATTCCAGGCGATGGGGCAACTTTTCACAAAGTCAATTTCGACGTTATGACCTTCTTTCCAAAGGTACAGGAGCTCGTAGAAGGCGAGATTGTGGAAATTACAGATTTTGGTGCGTTCGTGAGAATCGGACCAACTGACGCTTTATTGCACTTGTCGCAAATCACTGACGACTATCTCACAAGCGACGTGAAGCAGGGGATGATTATTGCGAGTCAGACAAAGCGCACTCTGAAAGTCGGTAGCAAAGTAAGAGTAAGAATAACAGCTGTCAGCCTTCCAAGAGGTGCGGCTCTCGGAAAGATCGGCGTAACATGCAGGCAGCCATTCTTGGGTGCCTTCGAATGGATCGAGGAAGACGTGGCAAAAGCGCAAAAGGGCGTAACCAAAAAGTCTGAGCAAAAAGAAAAAGAACCTGCAAAGACAGAAAAAAAACCAAGCAAAAAGTGATTCTGAATGGCTAGAGAGTTTGCTTGTAGAAAGTGCCAAACCTTAACGACCGGCAAGATCTGTCAAAACTGCCACAGTACCGAGCTTACGCCCGATTGGTCAGGTCTGATTGTTGTTGTAGATCCGGAAAAATCAACGGTCTCGAAAACTCTCAATATAGCAAAGCCCGGCAGATATGCGTTGAAAGTAAGTTAATCGTGCGCGAATTTCCTCGTGCAAAAATTCACTTTTACGAATGAATTGCGAAACCAACTAAAGACACCGCTGGGTCTACTCGTAAAAGACATCGAAATCAAGAGAGAGATATTAGAAAAGTACTTTCACGAACCAATCGTGAAAGTCAGCGTTGGTGACAGGACTGCCGAACGATTGAAAGAGTTCGGCTTCACTGTCAACCTTGAAATCATTGATATGATGGAAAGGCGATTTGCCAGACCTTCTCCCAATCTTAGCTCGGAACGCAATTTGTTTAGAGCAAAAAATGAAGCTGGCTCAATAACTTCTGATGCTCTACAGCGGCTTGACCAGATCCTCAACATGATTCTTCGAGATCCAAAAAAGACTGTTCGCCTTATAATAAACGGCGAGGAAGATCTGCTTACGTTGCCTGTGGTAGCATTTTTTCCTGATAACACAGTTGTTTTCTATGGACAACCTGGCGAGGGTTTAGTTGTGGTCCAGTCAAAAGATGCAAAGCAAAAGGCAACGGAAATACTTGCCGAAGTCGGAATAAGATCTCTTAACTAACTATTACCTTCGTGAAATCAATCGTTGAGACGAATTATTCGTATGCACAACCGTTTTTAATCGTGCGGCACGGTTTCGAATTTAAAACTGGGCTTTTTTGTTTGCAACGGGTCAGATCCACCTTTCCTAAGAGCATCACTGCGATTTTTTTGAGTCCAAAATCTGATTATTCTGGAATCCAGCAAGTCTTCCAGACGCTGAAGCAAGCGGCGAGTGATGTTACTATAGTGGTTGCAGGTTCATCAACTGTTGACGCAGGTCAATTTCCATCCGACAAGTTGTTTTTCATCCAACCGCAGGGCGAAACTGAATCAGCTGATCTCCTAAAGGCAATCCAGCGCGCGATTGAATTATCTCCAAGCTCTGATAGCTTCTTGGTATTCACGAGCTCTGATACGTCTACACTTTCGCAGAAGGATTTGAGAAGGCTTGTCGGAAAACACGCAGACTATATCTTTCGCTGCGAACTTAGTTGCACGATGCTGAGCAGAAGATATGCAAAGCACTTGGCGTTGATCGGCGACACCCCTTCAGTCAGTAACGCGATCAAGAACGGATTCTCCGCGCCGATGTCGATTTCGCAGATCGTCATGTCTCCGGAAGATGCAATAAGGCAGTATGCGACTATCCTAAAGTTTGGTACTGTGGGAGCTTCTGGGATCGCGGTAAATCTGATTGTTCTTACACTCCTGAGGATAGCTGTGGGTGCCCTGATTGCTAACGCGATCGCGCAAGAGCTTAGCATTATCAACAACTTTGTTTGGAACGACAGATTCACCTTCAGGTCCTCGAGGCAAAGCGAGGGTTTCTTCAGTCTGACAAGATTTTACAGGTTCGTGAAATACAATCTAGTCAGCCTACTTAGCTTCTCCGTAAATGAAACGGTGTTCTACCTCGCTTACTCTCAGTACCATGTATTCTACATAACGAGTGCCTTACTTGCGATTGCCGTTGCCTTTGTAGTAAATTATGTCGGAAGCTCCAGATGGGCTTGGGCGCGTACCGCCTCCCTTTCGGTAAAGGATTAAATAACGTGTTTCTGTTAATTTAGAATCCCATTCCGGTGCATGATTTGTCGACTGTTGAAATCGTTAATGAGAAGGAAAACCGAATGCTTTC
>DATLTL010000247.1:0-3062 GCA_035533635.1 Nitrososphaerales archaeon | reverse complement strand
CTCGGAATTATGCTATATGTCAGAAAAATAGGCGTCGTCGGTGCCGGAGCGATGGGAAACCAAATCGCGCAAATCATGGCGCTGAATGGCTACGAAGTCTACATGAAAGACATCTCAAAGGAATTTCTGGATAGAGGGATGACAAGTGCAAAAAAGAGTCTCGCTGATCTTGTTGCATTCCACCAATCCAAAGCAGACAAAGAGATCAAAAGAATCGAGGAACAGGACGGTATCAAGTTGAGCGCTGAGCAGATTGCCGAAATCAGGTCAAAACTGAAACCGACCTACGACGAAAAAAGAGCAGCTGAGATAATTTCAAGGATTCATCCCACCGAAAGCTACGAATCTTTGAAGGACGCTGATCTTGTGATTGAGGCTATAATTGAGGATATTGAAGAAAAGAAGAAGCTATTCAAAGAACTCGATGGTGTTGTCAAAAAAGGTATCTTGGCATCAAACACTTCAGGACTTTCGATTACAGAAATGGCATCAGCTACTGCTAACCGGAGCAGAGTGGTGGGAACTCATTTCTTCAACCCTCCTGTCACGTTGCCATTAGTAGAAGTAATTCCTGGTTTGGAGACCAGCGAGGACACAGTAAACGATGTAATAGATTTCTTGTCTTCGCTGAGGAATTTCCGATACCCCATGCAGCCAATCAAGGTCAAAGAAGTCCCGGGATTTCTTGTAAATAGAATACTTTCAGCTATGTGGAACGAGGCATTTGCACTCTATGAAGAAGGGGTCGCATCAATGCGAGACATCGACCAAGGGATGAAAGCAGGAGCTGGTATGCCCATGGGGCCGTTTGAGTTGGCAGACTTGGTGGGAATCGATGTGCTGTATCATGTCGAAGAGTCGATGAAGAAAATGGAAGGAAGTTTCGTCGAACCAAGGCCAACCCAGATCGTAAAGAAAATGTTCTACTCTGGAAGGCTCGGACGGAAAACAGGCAAGGGCTTTTACAACTACTGAGCCACGTTCTGCTCAATAAAACTTCGACCCGTTCCGTTTAAATTCACGAAATGAGTACTTCAATAGTATGCACGCGCGATTGATTATCATCGGTTCAGGACCTGCAGGATATACCGCGGCAATTTATTCGGCTCGAGCCAATCTTGAACCGTTGGTTCTTGCTGGTTCTCAGTCTGGCGGCCAATTAATGATCACCACAGACGTGGACAATTATCCAGGGTTCCCTGAAGGAATTCAGGGCCCCGATCTCATGGAAAAATTCAGAAAGCAAGCCGAGAAATTTGGCTCAAAAATCATTGATACCGATGTAACTTCTGTTGATCTTAGCGTGAAACCATTTGTCGTAAGAGCTGGGGAGGACTTGTATACGTCGGATAGTTTGATTATCGCGACAGGCGCCAATGCCAGGTGGCTTGGGATTGATTCAGAACTCAAGTTGCGTGGTAAAGGTGTTTCCGCATGTGCGACTTGTGACGCGTTCTTCTTCAAGAACAAGGATGTTTACGTGGTTGGTGGTGGCGACACTGCGATGGAGGAAGCTACCTTCTTGACCAAATTTGCAAATCATGTGACGATAGTCCACCGAAGAAATAAACTTCGCGCCTCAAAGATCATGCAAGAAAGAGCCATGGCAAACCCAAAGATTTCGTTCATCTGGAATACCGTGGTGACTGACGTTCTGGGAAAAGATCATGTTACGGGGCTTGAGCTAAAGAATTTAGTAGACGGAACAACAACGCAAGTCACAGCTGATGGACTTTTCATGGCAATTGGACATGATCCGGCTAGCGTTCTATTCAAGGGTCAGCTTCAAACCGATGAAAAAGGATACATCACAGTAAAGGACCTAACGAAGACAAGTATCGAAGGTGTGTTTGCTGCAGGAGATGTGAAAGACTACAGATACAAGCAAGCCGTGACGGCCGCTGGTGCAGGATGTGAAGCGGCCTTGGATGTGGAAAAGTATCTTAATGAGCACCCTGCGACAGACGCAGCAAAAATTCAAGTAACAAACTGAAAAGTTTGAGAAATTATCGGTCTCGACCCAAGATAACGCTTAAAACCTTTTAGCCGATTTTAAACATCTATTCAGTCCAAATTAGCGAGTGTTTTGTTTGAGCGCCGAGTTTGTCAAGACAAAGAAAGAAGAATCTGCATTCATCATAACTCTGGATAATCCTCCGGTCAATGCCCTCAACCTGAAAATGCTCGACGAAATTGCCACTGCTATAAAGCAAGGAAACGAAGACCCGGAAGTGAGAGGAATTGTGATTACCGGTTCTGGCAACAACGCATTTTGTGCCGGCGCAGATCTCAAGATGATGCAAAGCCTAAAACCCGATGAAGCAGTGAACATAGTTTCTACGGGACACAAAACATTCATGGTGATCGAAAACTCTCCAAAACCTGTCATTGCCGCAGTTAACGGATTGGCGCTTGGCGGGGGAAATGAACTTTCAATGTCTTGCGACATCCGATTTGTTTCGGACAGGGCAAGGTTTGGTCAGCCCGAGGTAGCTCTAGGCCTTATACCTGCTTGGGGAGGGACGCAAAGAATGAGTAGGATTGTGGGAAAAGCAAAATCCAAAGAGCTCATTTTCTCTGGGCAGATCATAAACGCGGCGGAGGCGCTCAGAATCGGGCTAGTCAACAAGATATTGCCGGATGGCGAAGAACTACGTGCTGCCACCGATTATATCAGAATGCTATCGGCGAAGGTATCACCTCTAGCTGTAATTCAAGCAAAGATAGCGATTAACAAGGGATCGCAGAAAGCATCTGTTGAAGAGGGATTGCAATATGAGATCCAGGCAATACAAGTTTTGGCGCAAAGTCAGGATCTAAAAGAGGGTGTCCAAGCATTCTTGGAAAAACGTCCTCCCAAATTCACTGGAAAGTAATGGATGTCATAGCCTTTGACCGTTAATATTACTGTCAAGGCTTCGGATCCGATTTACGATTATAGACTTCCGCCTAAATTCGAGCTCTTCAGAAGCGCCATGCGTGAATTTCTACGAACTGAAATCGCTGACACCGTTGAATACTATGACAAAGAGGAAAAATTTCCAGAGGAGAACATCAGAAAG
>DATLTL010000246.1:0-8782 GCA_035533635.1 Nitrososphaerales archaeon | reverse complement strand
TGATTAATTTGCTTTCCAGCATTTTTCCTGGAATACCCGCGTTCTAGTGGAAATTCAACGTTCCTGGTCTGGCTAACTCTTTAATCCCTTTTGTTTCACGATTCAAATTGCTGATAATTCATGCGCGTTCTGATCACTGGTATCAACGGCTTTGTGGGAAAGCATCTTTCCGAGTATCTTAGAAACAAGGGCTTTGATATAATCGGATTAGACATAACTGCTGGCACTGACCTTCAGGGGGACATTTCAGACAGAAGCTTCGTGTTCAACGTGCTTGCAAAACAGAATTTTGATGCAGTCATTCATCTTGCGGCTCTGGCTGACATAAAGAAGACGACAGAAGATCCATACAGTACGTATACCGTCAACTGTTTTGGCACCCTCAATCTGCTAGAAGTAGCTTCCAGAAAGAATGTTGAACGCTTTCTGTACGCCTCAAGCGCCAACGTCTATGGAGTCCCCGCAGATAGACCTGCAACTGAGGAAACTCCGTTCAATCCGAGGCTTCCTTACGATTATAGCAAAGTGGTTTCCGAGACTTTGGTAAGAAGTTATTCGATCCACAAGAAGCTCAAGATCTCTATTACGAGGAGCTGGCTACTGTTCGGTGAATGGGAACCGCAGACGAGAGCGGTTCCGAGATTTGTTCGTGCATGCCTTGCTGGCCAAAAAATTCCTCTCTACAATTCTGGTCAGGATGTAACCGATCCAACTTATGCCCGAAATTATGGTAGAGTTGCCGAGTTGATCTTGACGAAAGAAGGAGCGGTCGGTGAATCGTTCAATGTTGGTTCAGGAAGCAAGATGTCCATAAGAGAGATGGCCGAGCGCATAAAGAAGATAACAAATTCTACTTCAGAACTTGAGCTCCTGCCACCCAGAACGGAATTCGAGAAAGATCCACAAATCTCCTACCCCAGTATAGAAAAGCTCAGAAAGATACTCGGTTTCGAACCAATAGTCGGTTTTGAAGAAGGAGTCGCAAGGGTTGTCAGCTGGATAAAGCAATCAGGCTGAGCGAACTTTTTCTCTTTGAGAATTGGAATGTCTGAGTTTTTTGGAAGCCGAATTCTTATATACGGAAGAACGCAACTTGTTTGTTTGCGATTTCAATGGAATACGTATACGCTGCGCTTTTGCTTCACAAGATGAAACAGCCGGTCAATGAAGAAAACGTCAAGAAGGTAATTTCCGCTACAGGTGGGAAACCCGATGAGATTAGGGTAAAGGCCCTCGTTTCCGCATTGGGCGAAGTTAATATTGATGAGGCGCTCAAGAACGCCGCAGCTGCGCCAGTAATGGCAGCAGCCCCCGCCGCGGCAGCCGCAACAGCTCAGGGAAAGCCGAAAGAAGAAGAAAAGCAAGAAGAGAAGAAGGAAGAGCAGGCCCTAGAAGGACTTTCGAGTCTATTCGGTTAGGTCAGTCACTTCTGCAGACCTCTCGGTCTGCACTGTCCATTTTTTTTCCTAACGCAAGAAGAAGTACAGAAACATTCCCCATAGCGGTAGCGCTATTGCGAGAGCAAATGGAATGCTTTTCTTGAATACCTTGTATCCATCAAGAGGCGGTATGGGCAGCATGTTGAATGACCCCAGTCCCACGTTAAGCTCCAAGCCGAAGGTGGCAAGAATCGCAACGAAATTGTATGTGGTGCTTAACTCATACATTATTAAGAAGAAGAGCGCGAACGCGAGATTGATCCCTGGACCGGCCGCAGAAATAAGCATGTTTTCTTGCAGAGGATCGGCGGCCTTCTGATTTGATGAATAGAACCCGTATCCGTAGGCACCGATAGCCGCTGCAGGAGCAATGTAGACCGCGCCTGGTGCCCCAAATAGGAAAGAACCTCCCGACGCTACCGCGGTTATCAATGTTAGAGCAATTCCCCAAATCCATATTTGAAAGTGCGCGACGTAACCCCGCCTGATCGCGACAAATTTGTGGCCCATTTCATGCAGAATGAAACCTGTTGCGGTCGCGATGGCTGCAGCGACCAGGTACTGAAGATCGCTCGAGTTCCCGTTTACCAAGCCGAGTATAAAGCTGTAGCTCAGTCCAATTGACAAGACCGCCCACGCCAGGATAATTGATGATATTTCCCGTGGGGAGAATTGCGAAGACATCCGCGCTCACATCCGCTGTATAATCGTCTCGAGATTCATTTGCGTGGGTCTGAAAGCTTTATCCTCTCGCCGCATTCGGGGCAACTCGCAAATCGCTTCTGTTTCCCTATATATATCCAGTCATGACCGCAACTAGGACACTTCAATGGGGAACGCTTACCAGAAATTTTTCCTCTCATAAATGTAAATCGAGGCCAACGACTGAGTCTCAAAAGAAAAAATTGTTCGGCGCCTCGAGAAGACTTAATATCGCATTCAGAAACACAAATATCTTGAACCTAGAAGTTAGCTTGAGAATAATGGAGTTTTGATAGAATTTGTCGAATATCGGAAACAGAAGATTTTCAGAAGAACTTGTTGCAATGGTAGGAAGGCGTGTCAGCGTTTTGACAGGTGATGGCAAGCAGTACAGCGGAGATTTGTTGGGAATCGACGAAAAATTGAATTTGATATTGAGTTCCGTAATTGGCGCCGAGAGTAGCATGCGTGTTGTGCTAAACGGGTCGTTTGTCAGAGAAATTGATTTGCTCGAAAAGCCTTTCGACTTGAGGGCCCTAAATGAAAGACTTGCAAAAGCCTTCCCAGGGATGACCAAGCTGAGAGAGGACATTGGCGCAATCCTCGTGATGGACTCAATCAAAGTTACTGAGAAAGGCGTCGTTGAAGGCGCCGACAGGCTGTCCGCGACAAGAGTCAAGCAAATCTACGAAGAATTTGCTAGAGAAACTTCGAAGAAAGCCTGATGCCACTGTCACTCAGTGCGATAGTTTCTCGCTCAAAGAAAACCCTAGCCCGGCAGTGTTTAACTTGAACGCAGGTTCTTTCGAGCTCAAAGCCACCGATCTGGCCGCACGAATCGGTTCACTCCAAACAAAAACTTCCAAATTTGAAACTCCCGCACTACTTCCGGTTATTCACCCTGTCCGACAGCTGGTTCCGTGCTCAGAAATCAGAGCAATGGGGTTCGAAGCCGTAATGACGAACGCCTACACCACGTTCAAGGGTCTTCAAACTCGAGCCCATGAAGGCATTCACAGGATCATTGGATATGACGGGTCGATAATGACAGATTCGGGTGGATATCAAGTTCTTGAATTTGGCTCCGTCGAAGTTGATCCGCTGGAAATGGCGAGATTTGAGGAAAAAATTGGCAGCGACATTGCGATCATACTTGACAAACCTACTGGGTTACACGTCACCAAGAATTTTGCCCGGAAGACTGTTCTTGAAACGCTCGACTCTGCAAGGAAGACAATTGAGTCTCTAACAAGATCCGACATCATTTGGACTCTTCCGATTCAGGGAGGGAAGTATCTGGACCTCGTAAGAATGAGTGCTAAGCAATCGTCTAAACTTGATTTTGGATGCTATGCACTGGGATCTCCAGTCGAAGTTATGGAGGAATATGATTTTGCGTTGCTGGTCCAAATGATTAGGGCGAGCAACAGCAATCTTCCACAGCATCGCCCATTTCACCTCTTTGGAGCAGGTCATCCTTTGATCATTCCTCTTGCAGTCGCTCTTGGGTGTGACATGTTTGACTCCGCCTCGTACATGCTCTACGCTCGTAACGATCGATACCTATCTTCTTCCGGCACCATTCGATTGGAGAAACTAGAGTTCTTGCCTTGCACGTGTAAGGTTTGTACAAAGTTCACCGCGCGGGAATTGAAAGGTTTGAAAGCCGAAGAGCGGGTTCTGAATGTAGCGAGACACAACCTTTACACTCTTAAGCAGGTCATCGAAGAGACAAAGCAAGCAATCTGGGAAGGTAGACTCTGGGAATTTGCCAGGTCCAAGTGCTCAAATCACCCGCTTGCGTTCGATGCTTTCAAGCTGGCAATGTCGACGTCAGATCTGATTGATTTAGGAACGCCGGACCTCAAAGAGAGAGGTATTTTCCTAACTGACAAGACAGATGTTTCCAGGCCAGAAGCCAAAAGACACTTCACGAAGATTATGAGAATTGATTTTTCGAAGAAGGATCGTCTGATAGTAGTCCCGGAGCCCAAGACGAAACCGTTTCTAACTTCAGACATTTTCGCGGAGCTGCTAAAAATTATAGATACTAATAATTCTGTGATATCTTTCATCTCTCCGGTGTTCGGTCTAGTGCCCGCAGAGATTTCTGATGTCTTTCCTGTTTCACAAATCACTAGCATCATAGATGACCATGGAGCGAGAGATTTCATTCTGAATGTGAAGAAATGGAAACGAATCGATGTGATGTTGAGACCCGACGATTCTTCGAAGTGGCTCTCAGAACAGCTAAAAGACTATTCCAAGAAGAAAAGATCAAAGATAGTTATTTCGAATACTTACAAGTCTCTAAAAAAGAAATTAGCTCAAGTGTAGATTGATTCAGACGTTCCGAGCTTTCTGTCTTGTTTTGAAACCTCTGTCTCAACGACCTGCGCTCCCTTCATCAGCGGATCGACATCCACTTTGAATCCATAGCATTTGGAAAGAATTTCTATGGATGATACTGCAGCCCTTGGATCTACTCTGTCCGTAGTGGAATAGGCGAGAATAGCGTACGCAGGAAAATCGTGTGCCTCGAAATAATTCATCATGATTGCCACGGGCCCGACTATAATTTGCTCGTCTTCGAGTATCTTTGCATCCTTCAAGTACTCACTGGGTTTGTATGAATTGGTGTGCACCAGCCTGAATGCAGATTCGTCAGTTCTGAGGCTCGCATCGAGGCCCCCAATCAAAACTACCTCCTTGAATTTGGACTCGGTCACCCACCGTGAGAAATTCCGAAAGAATTCGATCTCGACGCCTCGATAAGGTGGGACCTCAACTTTGAAAAATGTGATATCGTTTGCTTGGTAGAATTCGTATGGGGTGACAAGCTTTCCTTGATTTGTTGAAGCTACCGGAGAGACCGACTCGGAGTCGACAAAAGCTACTCGTTTTGCCTCTAGCTTTTGGATTAGATATTTTACGGTCCAATAACCTGCGTATCCGATTCCATGAAAGCCCGTGATGAGCACTGTATTCTCAAACTTTGCACTGCTCGGAATTACCTGAAATTCCATTAAGTTTCAAATCTTCCTTGGGATCAATCGTCTCAACGAAAGCGCGTAGAATTAAGAAGTTGATAGCAATGGATTTAAGGTTATGTAGCAAACATCATTTCGAGCTCCACGGTACTAGTTTCACTTCTTTTGAAATTCGCATTCCCGTCAGCTTTTCAGATATTAAATTGAGAGGGACTAACAAAAATTGCAAGTAACTTTTCTTGGGGGTGCAAAGGAAGTTGGCAAGTCCGCACTTTTCGTAAAGGGAAACAAGAATAATCTTCTTCTGGATTATGGCGCGCACACGTCTAAGGAACCTTCGTTCCCAATTCATGTGAAACCGAGAGATGTACATTCTCTTTTGCTGACTCATGCGCACCTTGATCACTCTGGAGGCGTCCCATTGTATTTCCTCCGAGAGGGAGTGAAGCTCCTGACAACAGGCCTGACGTTGGAACTTGCCACGTTATTGATCGATGATTTCATCAAGCTTTCCGGATTCTACTTGCCTTTCGAGCGTGTCGATTTGCTGACAATGGCAAAGAGCACCGAAAAAGTAGCAGTCAACGAGTCGCGTCCGGTCGCTGGTGAGTTTGTAGCAAAGTTCCCAAACTCCGGCCATCTTCCCGGCGCGACTACTATCATTCTAGAACATGACGGGAGGCGGTTGTTATACACTGGCGACGTCAATCTCCGGGACAGTCAGCTGCTAACGGGCGCTGATACTGATTTTGGAGAATTGGACGCCGTGGTCACCGAGAGCACATACGCTCTGGTCGATCACGAGCCTAGGGAGAAGATCGAAAAAGAGTTCGTGATGTTCGCAAATGAGGTTGTAGAGCGCGGTGGAGTTCTGCTCGTACCTGCATTTTCCGTCGGAAGAGCTCAAGAGATTGCCTGCCTTTTGCGAGCCAAGAACTTCAAGCACACGGTGGTAATGGATGGTATGGCGCTAAAGACAAATGAAATTCTATTCAGACATCAAGAGTTTCTGCGAGATCCGGAACTATTCAGAAAGACCATGGAAAATCTAGAAGTTGTTTCCGGATGGGCGCAACGAAAGAAAGTCGTCAAAACGCCGTCAGTCATAATCTCTCCCGCGGGAATGCTCATGGGGGGATCCTCAGTATTCTACAATCAAGAACTTTCTCAAGGGGAAAGAAATGGAATAACAATAGTTGCGTTCCAGGCACCCGGAACCCCAGGGAGAACTCTTCTGGATAGAGGACTGACAATCATTAACGGAAAGCCCGTTCCAGTAAAGGCAGAGGTCAGGAGATTTGATTTCTCAGGGCACTCAGGCCGAACCGAGCTCTTCGAGATGCTGTCAAGGGTCAAGGGAAAACCAAGAGTGTACACGACTCATGGAGACGGTGACTCGTGCGAAACTTTTGCAAAGCAGATCACTGAAAGATTTGGATTCGAAGCCTCCGCCCCTCAAGACGGCGACACGATTGTTGTGTAATCAGTCGGATTTCTTTTCATCCGACTTTTCTTTTTTGTCTTTTTCTTCTTTCTTTCCCTTTGGAGTAACTTCGATAACTTCTAGTTCCTTCGCGTTCTTTATAATATCTTCAGCCTCGTTCTCGTTTGTCTTGAAAGTATAGAGATATTCCGCGGTGCGAAGCTTCAACTTTACTGATTCTTTTCCTCTGACCACTCTGAGCTCTAAGCCCTTTGGTATCAGTTTCTGAAATTGTTCTGAATTGTGTAGTTCCCTAGGCATTAACATTCACCTATGCTTTCGTCCGAATCAAAGAAAAATTCTCAGCCCTTTAAGTATAACTCATGTCCAAAACTGCGCTTCATTGAAGCGTTTGGCATCCGCCAATAGTTTGGAGATTTTAGGGCGAAGGCGCTTATGAGGTGGGAAAAGAAATCTTCGGAAAGAAGCCGGGAGCTGAGATTAACAGCAAGCTGCTGCGGACTGGCAGCCTTGAACAAGGTCGGACTATTATTGATGGTATTCATTCGATTTCAAGAGCGCCTCATATGCGGAAAGTGTTAGAAATTCTGGGAATTCTTGCGCGCTCACGTCGCCCCAAAATAATTTCGATGCGAGGTCTAAATGATGGGAGTAGTTGGCTTCACCGACTGACTTTCTTAACGGATCAAACTCTTTTTCCATATTCGATCGAATCATATCCAGTGTCACGGGCTCACCACTATCAAGACGCGCGTTGTGGTAAACCCACTGCCAAAGCTGAGCTCTGCATATTTCCGCAGTCGCTACATCTTCCATTAGATTATTGATCGGAACAGCGCCTCTACCTCTCAACCACGCGGCCAAGTATTGTACACCGACGCTGATGTTGGTATTCAAGCCGGCAACGGTTATGGTTCCGCTTGGCACGTCCAGAAGCTCCTTCTGACCAATCACCACATCATGCTGCACTTTCGACGAAATTTGGTTAGGCGTGTGCATGTGTTGGTCAAAGACCTCCTTTGCGACGGGAACCAAAGATGGATGAGCAACCCATGTCCCATCGTGGCCCGCCTTAACTTCTCGAAGCTTATCCAGTCTTACTTTCTCGAATGCGATTCTATTTGCTTCCTCATTATTTTTGGCAGGAATTTGTGCGACCATTCCACCAATCGCATGCGCGCCTCTTTTGTGGCACGTGCTAATTAGAAGTGAAACGTAAGCAGCGAGAAACGATTTGTCCATCGTAACCTGCGCTCGGTCAGGAAGTACAAATCTCGGATTCCTGTTGAATTTTTTGATGAAGCTGAAAATGTAGTCCCACCGTCCACAGTTCAATCCTGCGCAGTGATCTCGCAATTCGTAGAGTATCTCGTCCATTTCAAAGGCAGCTAACACTGTCTCGATAAGAACAGTTGCACGGACGGTCCCCTCTTTCAGCCCGAGCGCTTTTTCTGAGTAATTGAAAACATCATTCCACCATCTTGCTTCGAGGTGACTCTCCAGCTTTGGAAGATAAAAGTAGGGACCAGTTCCTCGACTTTCGAGTTCCTTCGCGTTGTGAAACAGAAACATTCCATAATCAAAGAGCGAGCCAGAAATACACCTGCCGTCCACCCATACGTGCTTTTCTTCCAAGTGCAATCCTCTCGGCCTGACTATCAGAACGGCAATCTTTTGATTCAGAGAGTATTCCTTCCCTTCTGGGCTCCGATAGCTAATCTGCCGTCTTATCGCGTCTCTCAAATTGAGCTGTCCTTGAACGACATTCTGCCAACTCGGCGACTGAGCATCCTCAAAATCTGCCATGAAGATCGACGCACCGGAATTGAATGCGTTGATGACCATCTTTGTGTCTCCCGTAGGTCCAGTGATTTCTACGCGGCGATCTTGGAGGTCGATTGGATTGTGCGAAACGGTCCAAGAAGAGTCATTCCTCACGTGTGCAGTTTCGGGGAGAAAATCTGGCATCTCTCCCATGTCCAGCTTCTTCTGTCTGCGATGGCGCTCTTCGAGCAGCTCTTTCCTAATCTTCGAGAAATTTCGATCGAGATCAGCCACAAACTCCAGTGCTTTGGGCGTGAGAATCTCTTGATACTTCTCAGAGATCTCGGCAGTTATTCTGATATTGGGCTCTAATTGTAGCGTCATTTGTTTGTCTCAAGCGCCGCATTCTAACCTTCGATCACAAAGCTAGTTTGATGCCTTTT
>DATLTL010000245.1:0-13247 GCA_035533635.1 Nitrososphaerales archaeon | reverse complement strand
AAAGCGAAGAAAGAAAACATTGACACTCCGAGTCTCTTTGATGGGATCGTCCTAGCTACTGCAAGATTGAACAAGGCCAAGGTTTTGACTGGCGACCCTCATTTTAGAGGTTTGCCTGAAACCATCTGGCTAGAGTAGGTCAAAGCGCTCCTAAGCTTGGGCGCCTGGTTATTGCTTGAATCAGCTCCAAGAAAATCCTCAGTTCAAGGGAGAAATTGAACAGCGTCTTATTGCCCGCTACTAAAAATGATTAGCGAAGAAGCAGGAGGGTGATTTCCGAGACTCGAAGAACAAAGAGGCTCGGGCATTGGCATCGCACGCTCACTCGAAGAAATTCCGCGGCAACAATGAGCATCAGGAAATCAACATCCTGGAAGTTTACAATATTCAAACTACAAGAGGATGTTTAAGCGCGACTTTCAGCAGTCATTACTGAAACAGTTACACTCGCAAAGAATTCCTTAATACTTCGCCGTAAATTCGGTTGTCCGATTATCAATTTGTACGGTTGGAGAGGAAGAATCGGCGTAGTAGTGGCTTCTACTAACGGAGTTGTGGAGATGGAATCCTTCAAAATGCTTCCGGATGGAGTCTCTGTTCACTTTGCGAGGATTCCATACGCAGGAACTGGAACGCCGGAGGCTGGGGAAAGAATGGTACAATCCTTGGAAAGTTGCTCTAAACTCTTGGCCGGATCGCCTGAAACCATTGGGGTGGATGTCATAGGATTGGCTCACGGTTCTGGAAGCGCTGCAGCTGATACTTCTGGGGGCGTCTCAGCTGTTGCGGGGATCATGTCAAAAGCATGTGGTGGTATTCCTGCATTCACGGCTTCAGACGCGATTATTGGCGCCCTGAGGAAGCTCGGCGCGAAGACCATCTCGATTGGTCTGCCACTAAACCAGAGCTCCATGATTGCAAGTGTGAAGAACCACCTTGAGAGAAACGGGTTTGAGGTTAGGCGAGTAGGGACGCTGGGCCTTGCTGACCATCATGCTGTCAGTTCAGCTTCTCCTGAGGATGCATTCAGACTGATGAAGGAAATCTATCAAAGTGATGTTGATGCAATAGTGATAAACAACTCAAACCTGAGGACTCTCGAAGTAGTTGATGTGTTTGAGAAGGATTACGGAAAGCCAGTCATTGCCTCAAACCAAGCACTGATGTGGGCTTGTCTTAGGGCAATTGGAGTTCAAGAATCGCCCGCGAAGTTGGGCCGAATCTTCCAACTGTAGGGAAAAATATCCGGGCGACGATGGGATAAGGAAATCAACATCCTGAAAGTTTACAGTCTCTTCAAACAACGTGAGGATGCTTATTTTGCGACTTTCCATTGGTACTACTTAATCAAAGTTGGAAACTGTCAAAGTTAAACGCAAGGGCCAGGTAACTATCCCAGTAAAGGTCAGATGCCGATACGAGATTGAGGAAGGCGACCTACTGAGCATCGAGGAGAAAGATTCACGTACTATAATCATGAAAGTGAGGAAGCTTCCGGAGCCTGGCAGCCTGTCGGCTTTGAGGAACATAGGAAGATACTAAGAAATCTCGAGAAACTGAGGAATAATTGGCGATGACCCTTGTCGCAGACACGCGCTTTCTACCAGTTTACCGAAATGACCTTGCCAGCAGGTGTTTTGTTTCTCCTGATGTAGCCGCGCTCTTCCAGTTTCGTGATTATCCTGGACAGATCTGACCTGCTCACAAATTCCACGCCTTTCGCGAGTTGCGTCAGGGTGGGATAAATCTCCTTCTCAGAAAGTGTACAGAGGATGTTCATGACCTTGGCCGCATAATTCCAGTTGCCCCCGTGCGGGAATATCTGATGCATCTCCATTTCCCAGTCCGCTGTAATCTCTTCCTCGGTTACGACCTCGCCGACGACTTTTCTTGTTATGAGCTCGTCTCCATGGGAAAGTTTCCAGCCCAGGCATAGCTGGATGTACTTGAGAAAACGCCGAAAGATTCCCCGGCTGTATCTTGCGAGGAGTGCAAGCGCGTCAGGTTCGAATGGATAGAGGTCGCCGAATTCCCCGCGGTAGACCTGGATCATCTGGGCCGGCGTTAACGGAAGTAATTCTACGGTCTGCGATGCCTTTCGGAGAAAGTAGCTCACAACCGATGTCTGTTCCTCGGACATTAAGAGTTCCTTCTGCAGGACGATGACAATGTTGGGCGTCCGCCTGCGCTTGATTTGATAGAGGTGCTCATTCATGAACTGCCACAGTCTTTGGATGTCTGAGAGGTCGGTGTTCATGGCGCGGCTGTCCCTCAAACCATAGTCCCTCAGGTCGATCATGATCGTGTGACACTGAGAGAGCAAAGAAATTGCTAACTCTTTGCTCAATGATTTCATGTCACTCGGACCGAGAAGCTTCTCCGCAACATCCCGCGCTTGGATTGGTGGTTCCTTCGCTATTCCCTTTGCTAGGAGTTTTTCGATATCTGATCTCTGGAAAGTGTCTTTCAGCAGATCGTTTTCGGTCAGTCTGCCTCCGAAGACTTCCATCAGACGCCTTCTAGTAACTCTCGAATTCCTGCTCGTTGCGAGTCTATCTGCTATGATTTTGATGATCTCCTGATCTGAAGCAGTTACATTTTGCATCTTCAAAAGTTGCAGGATTCTTTCATAATTTGATTCAAGGTAACCGGGCCATTTGAAATGGACAACCTTTAGCACGACTCTATCTTGAGACGTTTCCTTGGAGAGCTCGGCGTTCAACGCTTTCGCGACTTGTATCTGGGCCGAGCTCTTGCCCACTCCTGAAAGACCAACCAGCGCTATTATCGAGCCCTCGGAGAGCTCCAGGATATGAAGTAAATTTGTTATAGCGTCTGACCAATAGTACTTGAAATCATCGAGCTGCCTTGTTTCTGATGTGTTCTTGCTTGCCCACGAGTATATTCTCTTCAATTTGCTGTTGCCATCGATTGCAGAGATGTTTGATTCGGAACGTGTCGCGACCCCATTTTCTTCGGCGTTCTCTTGCAAGATCGGAATCGAACCCTACATTCCATTACAAACTATTAAAAATTACTGTAATATAGCAGTAGTCTTACAGTAATTATTGCGCTGCGCTCCGTTCCCACTATTGGATTCCTTGACATAGTACCCGGGCTTCCGAATGTAATGCTTCTATACATTCAATCCGCAATTTAACACGCAGCAATCAACCTCAACGACCTGCGCATATTTATTAAGAGACTAAGGTCACGAAATACTCTATGAAAAATTCACGAATATGGGATGCCTTCCTTACGAATCAAGATCGTGCACTGGAGCTGGCTCGTCCACCGAAACAAATCTCATACGGTAATGTTCCCGTTCTACTCCTTGTTGACCTCTATCGATCAGTATTCGGTGACAAACCGCAACCGCTGCTAGAGTCTGTAAAGAATTGGCCGAATAGTTGCGGTTTGGCGGGTTGGAATGCAATCCCGCATATTTCCAAGTTGCTTAAGGCCGCGAGAGAAGAAAAGATGCCGGTTGTTTACGTTACTGGTTTGTATGAAGAGGAATCGGGGGTTCGGGGATGGAGCGACAGAGGATCAGGAAGTAGAATAGGGAACGTCAGATCAAAAGGAATTCCAAATAAATTTCGCTACGAGATAATAGATGAGCTAAAGCCCATTTCAGGCGAAGCTGTACTTCGAAAGTCTGCCCCAAGTGCGTTTTGGGGAACACCTTTGGTGGCTCACTTGAACTCACTGGGTGTTGATACTGTGATTATCGCAGGTGAGAGTACCAGTGGATGTGTTCGAGCTACAGTGGTTGATGGTAGAACACTAGCGTATCATATGATCGTTGTCGAGGAGTGCGTGTTTGATAGAACAGAGTCATCGCATGCGATCAATCTGTTTGACATGAATCAGAAATATGCACCAGTTGTAACGCTGTCCGAGGCGCTGAAGTACATGCGCTCTCATACAAAGAAATTGAATCGTTCTAGCTAATCGAGGCCAAGTACACTTTTTACGTAGAATAAACTGAAGGACGGCCTCTGGTTGACGAAGGAGAAACCGTTTCGTTCACAATGGCAGAAGAACTTTTGGTGGATTTGTGAACTAATCACGACTGAAAAGGTACCGGGTCTTCTGCGCGCATTTGGTAAGAATCCAATTTATAGGGGGGAGAGCGTTCTGTCAATCAGAACAGAACCGAAATAGCCTTGTTTCAAATAGGACCGACACTCCTTCAATGTGGTTCTACATTGGCAAAGGCAAACGGGGCGGTCTCTTTAGGCGTGACGAGCCTAGTTGTAATTGCAATAATCATCATAGTGGGATTTGGCGTCTTTCTTACAATGATGAATGCTGGCACCACGACCAGCACTATAACCACGACAAGCACTACGACCACTACCACCCAGCAAAACCAAACCCAGTCTTCAAACGGCCTTGAGCTGCGGCTCTCTGTTAACGCCACGAGCATAACCTCGGGTGAATCAGTCTTAATCACGGCGAGCGAGTACAACACGCTAACGACGCCCAACAATGTCTCAGTCGCAAACCTCTGGGGAGTGAACGGGCTGTCCCTCGGATCATGCTCGAACGAGTTTGTTCAGCCATTCGGAGTAGCGGTCTTCCAGGGTCGCTATACCACACAGAATCTGTCCCAGGCTACTCCACTCAGAATATTTCCGATCACTGCCTGTCCCATGTACGTGCGTCTCGTAACAGGATACCTCTTTCCGCCACAGAGTGATGTTGCAGCCGTATTGCCAGGCGGATCTGTTACAAGCGGGACACCTATGGCCGCCAACCTAACGGTGAGTCACATCTACAAAGGCTACACAGAGTCGCAGGTCCTGAGTCCCGGAGTCTACACTGTTGTTGCCGGAGACGAATGGGGCGCGCTAACGATGCTTCACTTCACTGTCCTCGCGCAAACAATGACCACGACAACATCGACCGGCGTGGGAACATTGGCAGCCACAGTCAGCGTCGGACCCACCCAACCAGTGTGCATGGCCAACTCGACCTCTGGCCCCGCTCCCTCCCAGTACTCCTCAATCCAGATAATAATCACCTCGTCCTCGGGGCAGAACACCACCCTGCCGACGCAATGGCTCTCCAACGGATGCGAAGCGACCGGAACTGCTCAGGCTTCTCTTGGCGTCGGAACCTACACTCTTAACCTGTCCAGCTGCACCTTCATGGGTTGCAAGACTTCTCTTCCAAAGATCTTCACGATAACCTCGAACCAGATAACGGATGTCAACGTTTCAATCGACACCGGCATAAGGTGAAGCAGTTGAATGGCAGAGACAAGAATCACTTTCTCACAGATACTTACGAGGGCAATGCTGTCGCAAGACACAATCCGCTTGCTCTTTGAGAAACTCCGATACAATCTCTCGCTTGAAGAAATAATCTTCAACACACGAATACTGGCTAATTTCTTTCTCGGCAGAAAGACTCTTTCTTTCAATCTAAAGCCAGTGCGATAAAGACACTATTTGAGTGTGAAAAAATGAGGAATAAAGTTTTGACAAAATCGTATCGAGAATTGGGAATGAACAAGAGCACCCTTTGGTATCAGAAGAAGAGATTAGAGCAAACCGGCTCCTTAAGAGTATACAATAAGACAAGACACCATTTTACGTAGCTCAGAACTTAGTCACGTACTTTGAGGAAAATATGAGGATGCAAATTTCTGCTTAAGTTAACTTGGGCAGTATTTCCTTTTTCGACTACGTCTTGACCATCATTGCTCAATCCAAACTTATTCTTACCTACGTTTCGGAAATAGCGCTTGTTGTGTCCGCTGTAGATTACGTTGTCTTTAACATTTGAAATACCAGTTGTAGTTTCGAGTTGCTCTATTGTGTCTCTGTTTCGCGAGAGTCTGTAAATCATCGTCCTTGGTCATGTATTCCGTGTCGAAGATTCCGTCGTGTTCTCCCAGAGACTTCAGGATATCCTGCTCGAGTGTCTTCGATAATGTTAGGACATTCTGCGTGTTGGCAAAGTCCTTTCGCAGTGGGGATGCCGGTGGGAGATAGACAGTCGAATATTTGTTGATCAACGCGACATTATTTCCCTTCTTGTAAGTCCAGTTTCTTTCGCCATCTCGTTTGACATCTACGGTGTAAGGACCGGGATAGCCACGGATGAAGGAATGTTTCTCATCCTCTGACTTATTTGCGAGGTCCGCTGGAAGATGCACCGTAGCTGTCAGAATCTTTCTTTTGCCGAGCTTGTGATATCTCACACGCGGGCTTGACATCTGTTTGCCGTAGCTTTTGCGCTTTGACCGATCCCGTTCCCTCTGCGTTAACTGCCAGCTCACTTATATTGATGTTCACCAATGAAACGCTATGCCGAATAAACGAAAAGACAAAATGACACCCGCAGAAGCGAGAACCTTGGCCATTAGACTGAATGAAAACAAGAAACACAATCATAAACCATCAAAGCGAGAATAGCATGCCTGACCAGCTCTTTTCCTGACCGTTCAACCCTTCGAATTTTTGACACTTGTCGAAAGAATAAAGGATTGTACTTTCTACTACTTCTGCTGCAATAGCTTAACAATTTGAAATAACTATCCGCCCGTTGCTCAGGTGAATTTTCCTCTATGAAATAAATTGGCGGAGCGACTTTCCCATCAAGTTGTACTTTGAATTCGGCTCCGCCAGCTGTCTTTCTGGGGGGGGCGAAAATGGTGGGCCCACCCTTCTCTATACTTTCTCTCTTTCTCTTACTTTCATTCTCTCTTATTCTCTTTCACTCTTTCATACTCACTCCTAATGTATAACACACACGCTTTAATATGCCCTAAACTAGAGATTCTTAACATGGCAAATGCTGGAGTCATAGGAGCGATTGCAATTGTCGCGATAATTGCTGCTTCATACGGTTCTTACTATGTTACTGCAACGCCCCTTCAATCGAGCATCTCTTCGTTGCAAACTAACGTATCTGAATATCAATCGAGCATCTCTTCGTTGCAAACTAACGTATCTGAATATCAATCGGTAATCGCGTCTATGTCGGCTCACCCTTCAACGACTACGATCTTTACAACTCTAACTCAAACAACAACTTCGATCTCGACGATAACGACAACTTCAGTTTTGACTCACACAACAACATCAACTTCAGTTTCTACCTCGACTGAAATCCTATATCCTATTCCTGAAAATGTAACTGTTTACTTGATTGACGGGGGTGGTGGAATAACGAATTATGCGATAAGTGCAGGCTCAATAAGTGATAGTGGATCAATCAGTTCACAAGAAACGTTCTTAGTTTCACCTGTCTATCAGAACGAAAGTATTACAGTCAGCATATCTCTAACCTCGGTTTATGGTAGTTGTTTAAGCGGTCAGATTGCCAATCTCTTTTTGTACATCAACAATAGCGTGGTCTCTCAATCTAGTGCATCCTGCGGCCCAAACGTAAACGCTCAAATCTCTTACGTTCTCTAGACTCTTCGCGAAAGACGTGATGCCCTCTTTCAACTAGTTCGCATGTGATGGACAAATCAGAGCTCTCTTTCGGAGGGGGCAAAAATGGTGGGCCCCCTTAACTTTCGAATAATTTGTGCTGTACATGAAGGAATATCCTTCTTTGTCTTGAGCGAGAGTACTGCTATGATCAGTCTTTCTCCATCAACAAGGACAGACGCACTGAGATACTCAAAGGCATAGTTACTACCATCAGTGTGCTTTGTTCCAATTATCATTGGAGTGGAGTCATGGTCTCCATAGTACATGACATCGTGCAGGTCAACTGCTACGGGGAGAGGCATTCCGAATCTCCTTTGCCTGCGCAATCGCCTGACATTCTCATTTACCCGTCTATCAAACGCGCTCTTGAGCATCTCTTCCTTTTGCGTCTTGATGTAAGAGAGGAGAGTCTCGCCCGTGGGTGATGAATCGCCCAATGCATTGGAGACACCAGTAGCAAATCCATTCAATATGCTTGCTGACAGAAGAAGCTTCAGATGCTCTTGCTTGGAATAGACAGATCTTTCTTTGAGATCATACATCAGGAATGGTTCCAGTTGCTTTTCTATGAAACGGGCGAGCTTATTCTTCTTCCTTCTATCGAGTCCTTTCATGTATACGTCGAAATCAATGGCTAACGTGGGCTGGCCATAATGATTGTGCCAGTGCATTTGAGAAAACTAGGCTTTTTCATTCGCATCTACTGTAAATTGGTGGGTTTATTTTGTGAGGCAAATTGTCAGGATAGTCGAAACGCTTATGTTTTTGAATTAGGTCGAAAGTACCCACATCATAATGCTAAGGAAGGGTATTAGCCGGGGCATTATGATTGCAGGAGTTATCGTAGTTATCGTTGTTGTGCTAGGAGGAGTAGCATACAATGATTCTCAGACTAAAGTGCAGACAAGTCTTCATGTGACATCAGGCCCTTCGACTGTTGATACTACATGCGCCGCCGGGATTGACAACCAGTGTTTTACTTCGTCTACATCAAATGCTTGTTCCAATGAGCAAACGTCTTATTTAGGTAGCAGAACCCCATTGAATTACACAGAGCTGAATGTTTTACTTTCAGCATACAATTTGACGAGTTCTTGTCTGAATGAAGCCCAGAATACGATTTTCATCTTCTACGGTTACAACTGGTGCTTAGTGTCTTACTTCATGCTGCCGAATGGGACTCTAGTCACCTATTATCGAGGTTCGGATTCAACATCGGTGGCGTGTACTTAGGTTAGCTAGTTCGCAACGGTGATTTATTGAAAAATTAATTTGCCGCATAAAAGATGATCAGTGGAAGATTTCTTAGGTTTCAAGTCCAACTGAAAAAGATGACTCAAAAGCAGTTCGCATCAATAGAGTTCTAAATGCGGAAATTATAGAACGTAGAGAGTTCTTATCTTTTGCAAGAGAACGTAATAGTAAAATTTCGCGAAAGATACTTATAACGCCCATTCAATTGGCATTATGTGAAAAGAGCAACTGCAGCTCCTGTTGGAGTAGTTCTGAATCTGGGGGGCTAAAATGGTGGGGCTGCATACTTAGGGCGGCGCTTTCGGGGCAGTGCCTAGTTTTAATTGAGTAATCCAAAGCCTCCCAATGTCAAGAAGCGCATAATAATCGCGCTCTCAATTTTCGCGGTCCTAATGGTAGTTACCGGCGTTTTGGCTTATCTTCTCCTGAATCCCGACTCGCCATTTGCGGCAAGCTCGCAAACTACATCCTACTCAGGACCGCTTAATTGTCCAAAAGGAACCTATCAGGGTGACTACAACGGGCAGCAGAAATGTCTCTATGACCCGGGTGCTCCAAATGCTGGACAGCCCGCGGCGGGATACTTCGGCCCTGCTTCGACGGATACTTCGAAAAGTGGCTGTTTCGGATGCGTTTTCATAACTTCTGTAACAGTTGCTTACTACAATGGTGGAGAAGGTGGTTATGTTTCAAAGCCCGTTCCGAATGAATGTGCTCCCCAGGGATTTACCAGTACTGCTAGCCAATTGGTAGGCTATGGAATGGGCTCACTGACAGCAAACGGCCAAGCTGTTGAAGTCGTAGGTCCAGATCAAAACGGGCAAAGCGCTCGGTCATTTAGTTATTCATTTCATTTCAATCTTGCTTACGGCGTTCAATCCGATGGCACGGATTGTTCGATGGGAATCAATTACGATTCAATCGCTCTCTCCAGTGGAGCGACCGGTGTTGTTCTCCAATCTACTACGCCTTCAATGCCGTATGATGTTATAAACATTGGCGACTCTGGCGGCTCACAGACATTCGCTGTGCAGTTCTATTCCCTTGATGGAAATTATTACTATGGCGCCCTGACTCTCACTGTCGTGGTCTCAAGTGATGGCGGCTCGTAGCTTTGAATTCGTAACAGATTATTCATATCACTTTGTTTTGCCTCGTCTACCGGAAAACCTTCTAGAGTCGTTAAGAGCGTCGGGTGTAAATTTCTCCAATTTGGGCGGGGGGTTCAATGACGGGGTCAACCGGATATTTCCCCACTAAAAAGGTGGGGTCAGCCGGATTTGAACCGGCGATCATTGGAACGCGGCCCTCAAAACATTTCATTTTTTATTTCCATAACCACTTTTCTTGCGGTCTCATTGAAATCCTCCAACGGAACATTTTTAACAGTAAGTAACTATGATGTCTCGAGCTTGCATGAGGCGAACTGGTGACTCAGTTTGGCGGAAGCCAACTAAAGGAAATACTTCCTCCTAGAAAATTAGAGTTCACTGTAAAAGAAATTCATCTACAAACTCCCGCGCTTGCATCTTTCGCAAATCTACGCGAATCCCACGAATACACCTGCATCCTAGAATCTGCAACAGGTGCCGAAAGGCTCGCCGAGCTTTCGATCATAGTATTCGATCCCTTCTGTATTCTTACTGCCTCACACGGGCAGGTGAGAATCGAAGACAGACGCAACGACACAACGTCCAAGCTAGAGAGTAAAGATCCGTTACTCGCAATCAGGACACTCGTGCGCTCCACCCAGATCAAGAACAAACATTTCAGGTTTCTCGGAGGAGCGGTCGGGTACATCGGGTTCGATGCCGTAGGGTACTGGGAGCAAAAACTCGCAAACGAAGTGAAAGGAAAGACTCAGTTTCCAGATATGCAGTTCTGCTTTTACGAGGAGGGGGTGATATACGACCATCAAAAGCGCAAAGAGTTCTACTTTCACTCGGACAGGACGCGCGATCGGCAAGGCGAGATAGAGCAATTATCAAAGAAACCGTATGAGATGGGCGACTTTACAATCTCCAAAGTTAAGACCAATGTCAAACAGAAAACATTCGAGGATTCGGTAAGGAAGGCTAAACACTACATTCGAGAGGGGGACATCTTCCAGGTCGTTCTTTCCAAGAGGTTCGATTTTGATTTCAAGGGCGATCTACTAAGATTCTATTCAGAGCTTCGAAAACTCAACCCATCTCCCTACATGTACTTCCTAGACTTTGGGAAAATAAACATAGTCGGCTCCAGTCCGGAAATGCTCGTGCGCGTCGAGAATGGTGTCGTTGAAACATTCCCGATTGCCGGCACGAGACCAAGAAGTGACAACAAGTTGCAAAACAAGAGATTGAAAGCGGAACTGCTAGCAGATCCCAAGGAAAGAGCTGAACACATAATGTTGGTTGATCTTGCTCGAAATGATGTCGGCAGAGTTTCAAAGTTCGGTACCGTTTCAGTTCCGGAATTTATGGAAGTGAAAGAATTCTCCCATGTGCAGCACATCGTGTCTCAGGTCACTGGAAAATTGGCAGACGGCCTGGATTGTTTTGATGCGATGCGATCCATATTCCCAGCGGGGACGGTTTCAGGAGCGCCAAAGATTAGGGCGATGGAAATAATAGAAGAACTCGAAACAGAAAGACGGGGGCCGTACGCCGGCGCGGTTGGCTACTTTTCATTCAACGGGAACATGGATTCCGCAATCACGATCAGAACTCTCGTCGCGCACGGAAACAAGGCGTCGATTCAGGCTGGCGCAGGTATCGTTGCGGATTCTGATCCAAGAACTGAGTGGTTCGAGACAGAACACAAAGCTCGCGCGCTGTTCAACGCGATAGAAACTTCGTCAAGAAAGGAGGGAAGGGCTTGAGGATTTTAATTCTGGACAATTACGACTCGTTTGTCTACAACTTGGCGCAGTACATCGGAGCGGAAGGTGGGAATCCAGTGGTCTATCGGAATGACATGATTTCAATGAATAGGATTACGTCATCTGTCAAGCCTGATGCGATTGTAATCTCGCCGGGGCCCGGAAATCCTTCTAATCCCAAGGATTTTGGAGTTTGCACCGAAGTCCTAAGAAAACTTAGTCCCAAAATCCCCACTCTAGGAGTATGCCTAGGTCAGCAGGGAATAGGTTTCGTTTACGGAGCAAAGATAGCACATGCAAGAGTCTTGAAGCACGGCAAGACTTCTATCATCAAACACGACGGCAAGTATCTGTTCAAAGGAATCCCGAACCCAATTGAAGGAACGAGATATCACTCACTCGTCATAAAGAAAGGTTCTGTGCCGAAGGATTTGGTAATCACCGCCACATCAACAGACGACGGAGAAATAATGGGAATCAGACACACAGAGTTCCCGATATTCGGAGTCCAGTTCCATCCTGAATCAATCATGACCACAAACGGAATGGGCATAATCAAGAACTTTATCGAAATGGTCTAGGCGAAATACATTGGCATTCATCAAAGAGGCAATTTCCAAAGTAGTCAAATCTCAGAACCTTTCAGAAGAAGAAGCTAGGTTGACAATGACCGAACTAATAGATAGCACAGCCTCGCCGTCGCAGATCGCATCCCTCCTCACCGCCCTCAGAATGAAGGGCGAAACTGTCGATGAGATCGCAGCTTTCGCCACTGTCATGAGAGAGCACGCGAGAACAATCAATCCGCGCGTCTCAGGAAGGCTGACAGATACCTGTGGAACAGGTGGTGATGCCCTAAAGACTTTCAACATCAGCACTATCTCTGCGCTCGTTGTCGCAGGCGCGGGCGCTCCAATTGCAAAACACGGGAATAGATCTTTCACCAGCAAGTGCGGCAGCGCTGATCTCCTGGAAAAGCTCGGCGTCAACATAAACGCTGAACCAGAAAAAGTCCAATCGTCGATAGAGCGCGCGGGAATTGGTTTTATGTTCGCGCCGGTGTTTCACTCAGCGACCAAGAACGTCTCCGTCCCAAGAAAAGAAATCGGAGTCAGGACTGTCTTCAATATACTAGGGCCATTAACAAATCCAGCCAATGCAAAAGCGCAGCTCCTGGGGGTGTATGAGGTCGGACTGGTCATGAAATTGACCAAAGTTCTGGTGAAACTAGGATTAGAAAGTGCGATAGTTGTTCACGGAATGGATGGTTTTGATGAGATTTCACTCATCGGAAAAACGCACGTTGCAAGATTTCTAAACGGAAACATCAAAGAAGAGATTCTCAGCCCGAGCTCCTTCGGACTCGAGCTACGAAAATTCGAGGAGATAGCGCCTCCTGAAGAGATTGACGAGCACGTTCTGGTGGCGTTGAGAGTTCTGAGCGGATCGAAAGATCAAAGAAATGCCGTGAGAGATACTGTTCTCGCAAATTCATCGGCAGGCTTGTTAGCCTCAGGGATGGCTAAAGATTACTCGGAAGGCGTTGAGCTTGCCAGATCCTCTCTGAAATCTGGAAAGGCGCTGGAAAAGCTAACTCAACTTGTGAAGTACTCGGGCGGAGACATTGCTGTTACAGAAGGACTCTTGCGCAAGCTATGAGAGGGATGGTCGAAACA
>DATLTL010000244.1:0-2240 GCA_035533635.1 Nitrososphaerales archaeon | reverse complement strand
AACAATTGCGACGGGTTCCCCAACCCCGCCCTAATACCATCACTGATGTAGGTCAGCGGATTCAGGTAAGAGATCACCAACAGCGGGAGAGGCGTTTTCGAAGGAATCAGTGGGTAGAAAACATCCGATACGAAATTTATTATGAATAATATCAGTATCTGGATCGAATTGTAAGCTTGGTTTGATTTTACCTTGGCCGCGATGAAGAGCATCAGTGAGGAGAAGAATATCGCCCCGACTACAAGGTTGAGGAGAACGAGTCCAAGGCCTCCAAACGAAAACGCGGTTCGCGTCCCCAGAGGTATTGATATGCCAATCATCACCGCAGCTCCGGCAAGGGACGCGGCGCTCGTCGCCATCATAATGCCGAGGAGGTATTGTGTTCTCGTGAACGGCCCCGAGAGGATTTGAGAGAACATTCCGTATCTCCGATCAAGCCAGAGCATGCTTCCGCCAATGGTTCCAGCCATTACCGTCTGGAAAGCAACAATTCCAGGAGCGAGATAAGACATGTAATTGAATGAAACGCCGTTGATGGAGAAATCAGACACGATTGAGACAAACATAGTTCCGAGGAATATCAAATACATCGCGGGGAGCCCGATAATTACTGTGAGAGAAGCTGGGTCCATGTTCACCTTCAGATTTCTCCAGGCGAGCCTGACAGAGTCAGGTATGCGACTCATTTGCCGGTCACTGCTCCGGATTGGTCGTCTTCACGAGAAACCGTCTTGATGAATACGTCTTCAAGTGTGCTTTTTCGTATGTTCAACCACTCGAGTTTCAATTTACGTTCTGTAGTCAGCGAAACTATGGTTCCGATCACGCTTTCAGGATGTTTTGAAACAATTATTGCGGGGTTCGAGTCATCCGGCTGCCTTGAGACGACGATATCCGGATATACATTGACGAGACTTGCGAACAGCTCCTCGTAGGAAGGTCTTGCACCGTCAACTGGTGCAAGTAGTATCTCAATGGCCTTGGACTCGCCGTAGATTCTCTTCAAATTCTCAGCAGAGTCGAGCGCAAGGATTCGCCCCCTATCCATGATCGCGATCTTGTCGCACAAATAATCTGCTTCCTCCAAGTTATGCGTGGTAAACAGGATCGTCAGGTTTTCGCGCTTTGCCTTGTCTTTCAGCAGATCTAGTATCCTTCGGCGCATTATCGGATCGAGACCAACGGTCGGCTCGTCCAAAAATAGAAGGTCCATGTCGTGGATGAACTCCCTGGCAACCTGTACGCGTCTCTTTTGCCCACCCGATAGATCGAATGCCGGCGTTTTCAATGATTCCTCCAATCCAAATATCTTTACGAGCTCGTCTCTCCTCGCCTCCCTGATCTTTTTCGGAACTCCCCACAGGTATCCGTAAAGATCAAAATTTTCCTTGACCGTGGAAAATTCGAAGGAGACTTCTTGTTGCACGACTCCGATCCGCTTCCGAATTTCGTGGCCTTCTTTTGCCACATCGTAACCCAGGACTTTGATTTGTCCCTTCGTCGGATGAAGCAATGTTGTGAGAACCTTGATGGCCGTCGTTTTTCCTGCGCCGTTTTTACCGAGCAAGCCGAAAATCTCGCCCTTCTTCACCTGGAAAGATACATCGTTAACTACGAAATCTTTGCCATTGTATGAGTGGGAGAATCCATCTATCGATATGGCGTCGGAATAATCGCTTTTCGCATCTTTCTTTGTCTGCGTCGTCATCCCGCCATCTATCAGATTTTAGAAAGTGGGATGTTGAAGAGTGTATAAGGAAATCTCGTAATCGAACGTGCTAGGTTTGATTCAGACTATTCGTTTTATTAGAAGGTTAGTTATCAAGGGAGTGCTGCAGGATGATTCCCGCATCCTCTAGTTTCCCAATTTACCGGCAACACAACACGATGCTGTTCGTGGCATTGGTGATCGTCTTGGTTTTCGTAAGCGACATTTTGTTTCTGGGAGTGTCTGAGATTGCCTTTACAAGAATTGGATTCAGCAGTCAAGAGTTTCTCGGGATATTGATACTGACGCTCATCGGGAGCATGATCAACATTCCTGTACGGAGATACACCAAGGTACTTTTGATGGTGTCTTCCTGACCGGCATAATCGCCGTTTTGTTTGTCACACTGATATGATGATTTACTGATTCATTCCGAATCAGAGCTAAAAGATTGGTTGACCCAATTCTGCATATTCTTGAAGAAAAGTGTAAATTGATTGATCTTGAACATCTATCAACAGGGAGTGCGTGA
>DATLTL010000243.1:0-4160 GCA_035533635.1 Nitrososphaerales archaeon | reverse complement strand
GCTTGACGATGGTCGTTACGTTCTTGGAGTCTCTCCCCGAGGAGTGAAAACATTCAGCTGGCGGCATAGAAGGCCTAGGGCCAGGAAATTTTTCTTGCCTTCCGCCATTTATCCGAAACTAGCTAGATTGCTAGTTAACCTATCCAGGGTCAGAGAGGAAGAGTACTTTCTCGATCCGTTCTGCGGAACCGGCAGCCTGTTAATCGAGAGCAGCGTAATGGGAATCAGGACTATTGGTTTCGACCTAACCAGGTGGATAGCCAAAGGTGCACGCCTCAATCTCCAGGGTTTTTCTCTTGATTTCGAATCAATCATAAGAGCCGACTCAACACATTCTCATTTTCCCCTGAATAGAGTTGACGCCATTGCAACAGATGTTCCCTACGGGCGAGCTTCATCAACCAAAGGGAAGGACACCGCCCAAATAATTAGAGAATTTATGGTTACGGCAGCAGACGGCCTCAATTCAGATAAATACTGCGTCGTGATGCATCCCTCGCATGTTGATCTTGACTGCGGTGACTACTTCAAACTTTCAGAGCAACACCTGCTCTACGTCCACAGAAATCTTACTAGGGCGATCAGTGTTTTGAGGAGAAAATAGTTGGTAGATTTCAAGATACATTTCTTGGGAACGTCATCCGCCGTTCCAACGAAAGATCGCGGGCTATCTTGCGTTGCGATTAACTATGAAAATATCGTAGCGTTCTTTGACTGCGGAGAAGGTAGCCAGAGAGAGATCAACGAGGCGGGGTTGGGCTTCAACAAAGAGGGCGCCGTTTTCATATCTCACATGCACGGCGACCACGTCGTCGGGCTTTTGGGGTTACTTCAGACGATGTCTATGAATCGCCGGGAGAAGAGCCTCCAGATCTTCGGGCCGAAGGGAATTATAGATTTTGTGAACCTCAACAGAGCCATCCTTCGATTCGGTCTGACGTTCGAGGTTAATGTCAGCGAGATCAAGCCCGGATTGATCTTCAAGCATCCGAAATTTCAAGTGTTCGCGCAGAGATCGGAGCACTCGACAGAATCTTTCTCATATGTTTTTGAAGAAGCTGAAAAGCCGGGCAAGTTCAATACTAGAAAGGCCCTAAAGCTCGGCGTACCGGAAGGGCCACTCTGGTCAAAACTGCAACACGGCATGAAGATAGTTTCGCCAAAAAATGGGAGGATCGTGAGACCCGAGCAGGTACTTGGGCCTTCAAGAAGGGGAAAGAGAATTGGAATCTCTGGAGATACCAGACCTTCGCAGAAACTGAAGGTGTTTTTTGAGCGCTGCGATGTCCTGATCTTTGATTCGACGTATTCTGATGAGCACTCAGAGAATGCCAGCGAGAACATGCACTCGACTTCAAGAGAGGCCGCTACACTTGCTAAGAAAGCGCGCGTAAAGAAATTGATACTAACCCATTTCAGTGCGAGGTACAAAAACGTCTCAACATTGGTAAGGCAGGCTCGCGCCGTGTTCCCTGATTCCATTGCTGCGCGCGATGGGATGGTCTACGACGTCTCGGCAGAGTCGTAGCCTTTCGTTAGCCAGTCAATCACTCCTCGCAAATTTGGCGATCTGATCCTTAGGACGATTGGTCCCAGTGGAGATTCGCTCGGGTCGTCGCAGAGTGCGGCGATTCCGACCGTTGCGGCCTGCTTGTTTAGCAAAAGAACCGCCTGCATGCCCCCGTTATCCATGCTTGAAAGCAGCAATCTTCGCGCCGCCGCCCTAATTCGCCTGTCTCGGAACTGGTCTTTCAGAAGTTGAAGCGAGTCTATCTTCGCGGACAAGAACACCACTCTGTCCTCTTCCGATCTCATTTCACCACCCGATCCGAAGAGATTTGAAATTGCTTTAGCGATTTTCTTTCTTGACTCTGTGTGCTTGACTTGAGTTTCTGCTACAATGTCGATCTCTTCGTGGGACAAAGATTTCGACCAACTAATTTTTAGTTTGAGGCGAATTCCTGCTTTAGGCGCTTGAACAGGTGAGATGATTTTTCTTTGAGCTCGGTCACCGAGCCAAGGTTGACGATTACTTCGTCTGCCAACGCGATTGCTTCACCGATGCCGACAGTGAGCTCGCGCCTGTCTCTTGACTCGAATGATTGGAAGCTCTGAGGGGAATCGCTCCTACCTCTCGATTGCAGGAACTTGAACCTGCTTTCCGGGGTCGTGTGGATAGATACCAGGACTGCCCTGCCAAGTTTTTTAAATTCCAGGAACTCGTTCACGTTCCTGATGCCGTCAATCACCACCAGCTTTGATTTCTGATCTTTCTCGATCCTCTTTTTGCACAAGATAGCTATCGCAACTATTCCGCCGGCCTGCCTCAGCTGGAGCATTATCGCGCCCAGGTTCTCATCAGTCGGCGGTATGTTCCTCTTCTCCGCCTCCAGTCTGACGTCGTCGCCCATTCGAAATACTGTAAAGCCCATACGCTCTGCAACTTCTGCGGCCGTGGATTTGCCTGCGCCCGGCATTCCCGTGAGGCAAACAACCAAGCGAGTTGGCTTTGCTTCCGCGTCAACTTTCTCTGTGGACAACTTTGGATTCTCTTGAGATAAGCGACAGGTAGTTTTGTCATGCATTATTAAGCTGTTTTGAAAACCTATTCTATCGCTCGTTTCGCAAATATTTGGTTGATCTCCGTTGAGGGTTTTCCTTTCTTATGACATCGATGATTCCGCCTTTCTCGAAAGAATCCACGACGTTCAGAACGAGCTCCTCTCTACCGGCGCTGATTTGAAGCTCGTAAACCCAAGGATCTTACATTTCACTATCAGGTTTCTCGGCGAGATCGACGAGACCGACAAGGCCGAAATTATCTCTGCGCTAAGCGGCAAAGTTGAGGAGTACCAGCTCGTCATTTCCTTTCGCGGGCTGGGTACCTTCCCCGACGAGCGGCGGATTTCCGTCGTTTGGGTCGGGATTGATCCCAATTCCGGGAAAGAGATGGCAAAGCAGGCGCTCATCGTGAACGACCTCCTAAAATCTGTGCACACTCTCGGAAAGGTTGACGATGAGAAATTCAGCCCGCACGTAACCATTGCCAGAATGCGCTCGGGCACGAATAAGGAAGATCTAGTAAATTTTATTCACGAGAATAAAGACATCGAATTTGGGACGACAAGGATACGAAACCTTCGGTTGAAATTGAGCACTCTCACTCCATATGGACCCCAGTACAGCGATCTTCATGTGTTTGAAAAGTAGGTGTTGCAACTGTCTGCAGTAATCGAAAAGGCCGCAAAGCTTGTCACGCCTAATCCTCAAGAGATAAAGAAACTGGAAACAGTTGCCGAGAAGGTATCTTCCAGATTAAAAAATGTCTTCATCGGAATCTCTCCCGCACCAGAGATAAACTTGGGTGGGTCATACGCCCGTGGAACTTGGCTCAAGGGAAGCTTAGACATCGATTATTTCATAATGTACCCTCCCGATTATCCTAGAGAAAGACTCGAGGGCGAGGCCATCAAACTTGCACGGAAGGCACTCCATGGATACAGAATCAATCTGAGATTTGCAGAACATCCGTACGTTGAGGGTTTTGTAGACGGCGTGCGCGTAAATCTGGTCCCATGTTACAAAGTGCCTCTCGGAGAATGGAAGAGCGCCGCTGATCGCTCGCCGTATCACACAAAATACATCCTTTCAAAGCTGGATGATAGACTGAGGCTCGAATCTAGGCTGCTCAAGAAATTTGTGAAGTCCAAGGGCGTCTATGGGGCTGAGGTTAAGATTCAGGGTTTCAGCGGATACGTTTGCGAAGTTCTCGTTCTGAAATATGGCTCGTTCCTATCGGTGCTCGAGGGACTTGCGAAGCTCGATGCAAGCGCAGTAATTTCATTGGAGCCGTATGACAAAGATCTCGCAGCATCATTCAAGAGCCAGCTGGTCATCCTGGATCCCGTTGACACAACAAGGAACCTTGGGACTGCCATTTCCGCAAGAAATGTTGCAAAGCTAGTCTTGGAAGCTAGGAGGTTCATTGCAAATCCAAAGCTGTCCAGCTTTGCCGAGAGTAAGGTAAAGCGCTCGGCCTCAAGAGAACTGCTCGCTAGGACGATTGTGGTGAGTTTCAAGAACAAGAAGAGAAGCCCCGATATCCTCTGGGGACAGTTGAGAAAAAGCTCCGACGCGATTTCAAACAAATTGGAATTGAT
>DATLTL010000242.1:0-2567 GCA_035533635.1 Nitrososphaerales archaeon | reverse complement strand
CCCTTTCGATTCGTTTCATCGTTGATTTTCGCAAGATTATCCTCCCTTCTGCGGTTGCCTCTCGCCTTATGATCGGCTTTGCAGAAATGTCGACCATCTTGGGAGTTCTTTCTATCAAGCGCATTGCTTGCGTTGGTTTGGGCAGAGTAATTAGGTTTGCTTTAACCCGTTTATCAGTACAGGAAATGCAACATCGCCGCACAGCTCCAGGCTGCAAAAAACATTCAGGATTATTCCTTCAAGACTGTCATTCGGTCTTTCGTAGACACCAAGATGTTTGTGAATAGGCTTCTCAGAAGGTTCAATGTTCTTGCGTCCATAGTCCCCTCGTGCAGAAGAAAAAGACTTGTCACTTTTCGCTCTGCCAAAATTGCAAGCATCTCCTTTAGATATTTGTAGGTCCTTTCCAAACCTATCGAAATTACTCTGTCGGAAAGATTATCCAAGACCAATGCAAGTCTTCCCTCGTCGCCTGCCTGTCTCAATACTGTTTCAATAACATCAACGATTTCTAACAGGCTGTCTTGAGGTATGAGTATCTGCCCTTCCTCTCTTTCAACAGGCGTTGGTCTTGACACGCTGCTAGAAAAAAGACAGAAGTGAATTCCATTGTATTTTGATAGAGAATGGTACAACAGGCTTGATTTGGAGGTAACAGCGATAACTCCTCCACCATTCGACAAGGATTCCAAACAAAAATCGATTACAGTCTTTTCATAGGAGCCATTCGCATCTACTTCCATTAGAAACTGCATTCCGGATATCTCCGAATGTTCTTTTCGAAGAAATTTGGAAAACTGAAGCGAACTTTGACTAGTAGATTTCACCTGAGCGGGCGAATAATTCAAAAGACCTGCGTAGGTTGATGCTCGGTTGAAGCTCACCGCGGCAGAAGAAAACATGATTGAGAGCACGAAATACAGAAGATCCTCCGGGTCAACCTCTATTGTGTTTTGAATTATGGTAAAGGCGAGGAAGCCAATGCCGATGATAAATGATGATAGTCCAAGATAGATCAAGTTTCGCTTGAGTTGTTTGTTTGTACTTCTTTTTGCAGCTAGAAAGAAGAAGGCCGAAACTCCAACTATTAGCACGAAAACATTTGGGGCTATGAGAGCCAAGAATGATTGTGAATAGAACGAGGTTGTTATCGCTCCTCCCCACAAGTCCTTTGCTGCCAAGACTGTGTAGGGCTTTTCGATCGCGATATACGATGAAACAATACCTGAGTAAATTACGTCAGAGAGGACAAATGATGAAAGGACCTTGTGTTTCCAAATTTTTCCCAAGAGTGATCTGATACCTCCTTCCGTGCTTTGGAGGTAAATCCCGATTGAAGTTACAGTGAGCAGTATTACGAAGATTTGCTCCAAAATATTGGTGACTAGAACGTACAACAAAGAGATATTCTGGAAGTCCGGCAGGAACTTCAGGGCCTCCAGAGAGATTCTAACTAACCCTGCAACGAACGCTAAGACCAATATTCTTCTCACGGCCGGGTAAGCTGTTGTCGTCCTGGAGCCGACCAAATAGCACGACAGCGACCCGATAATCAGAGCGCCCACCAGAAGGGATAATCGTATCCACATTGCGGAATCCAATTGTTGATTTGACAATTTTGCCCTAGATATTCAGGTATATAGACACGCTACCTTGTTTCGATTCTCCAATAGATCGTCATGCAATGAGATCGAGATTCTGAATGCGTCTCAGCGGTGAATGTTGCATGATTTTCAGTTTTCTTATCCTGAAAACATATCATTATTACTCATTATGACTAAATATCGAATATAGTATTAGTAGTGAAGAGATTTATCGCCCCAGTATCGATAATATTCGTCCGTATAAGAGATGGCCATAAACCGATGCGACCGATGCAGAAGAGAGATTGGACTAGATCGTATTGGCTATTTCAAACTGAACTGCACCACGGATAAATTCGACTTGGAATGCGAAGATTGCTACGCCATAGAAGAAAGCGCATCTTTGAGTCTGGCGTGAACGCCCATTTCTCTTAGAGCGATCACCACCTTTTCTCTATAGATCCCTGGTACAGATTTTGATTCATATCCATCGAGATCTGTTTTGCCACTCATGTTTTCTGCTTCACAAAAGGTATTATCTGGCAGAGCGTGAATCTCTCAGAATATAATTTGTCGTACGACAATGATACACAAAGCAAGATGGACGAAATGTTGGAATCAGAAAAGATAGAAGCAATAATGCGCGCAGCGAGGCCTCAGGTAGCTGTAATAGGTGTCGGAGGCGCGGGTTGCAATATCGTTTCCTGGGTCAAGGAGAGAAAGGGTGGTGTTTCTGGCGCAAAATTAATCGCCGCAAACACTGATGCCACGCATTTGAGCATCGTGAAAGCTGATAGGAGAGTTCTCTTGGGAGAAAAAACAACGAAGGGTATGGGAGCTGGTGGATATCCACAACGTGGAGAACAGGCCGCGAGAGAATCACTGGAGCAGATAAAGCGTGACGCGGTTGGATCTAACATAATCTACGTTGCAACTGGCCTTGGTGGAGGAACTGGAACAGGTGCCTCATGGGTTATTGCAAAC
>DATLTL010000241.1:0-2322 GCA_035533635.1 Nitrososphaerales archaeon | reverse complement strand
TAGGTTGCGGCGGCCTCGCTAGCAACTACCAGAAGAGCAGAATTGAAAAGATCGCCAAGGAATGCAAAGTAACTTCTGCCTGCCCACTTTGGGGGATTGACCAAAGAGAATACATGAAGAAATTGGTCGAATCGGGATATCATTTTGTCCTAACTTCTGTTTCTGCCGCTGGTTTGGACGAGAGCTTGCTGGGCAAGGAAATAGATGCGAAATCTGTGGACAATTTGATTGAGCTATCTCGAAAATATCGCTTTAATGCTGCACTCGAAGGCGGAGAAGGGGAAACTCTGGTCTTGGATTGTCCGCTCTTTGTTACGGAAAGATTGAAACTCGTTGAATATAGAAAAAAATGGAACGGATACTGGGGCTTGCTAGATATCACTAAAGCTGAACTGGAGACGAAATGAACACTATTCTACAGGTTTAAATCAAAGAAACAGAATAGAGATCGGATTCCATGCTAGACAAGCTCAAGGAAGGCCTCCAGAACGCCGTCAACAAGCTCGTCGGAGCTCCGACAGTCGACGAGAAAGAAATCGAAGAATTTGTGAAAGACATTCAGCGATCTCTTCTTCCTAGCGATGTGAACCTCACGATTGTACTCGAAGTCTCGCAGCGAATTAAGAAGAGAGCACTGGAAGAGAAACCTCCACCAGGTCTGCCTAGAAAGGATCACATCGTAAAAATCCTCTACGAAGAGTTTGCCAGGATTCTGGGGGAAGAAGGTAAACTAGATCTGCCAACCAACAGAAATAACGTGATACTGCTTGTCGGAATCCAAGGTAGCGGCAAGACTACCACCATTGGAAAATTTGCAAGGCACCTCACGAAGAAAGGGTACCGCGCTGGCGTAGTAGCCGCAGACACTTTCCGTCCGGGTGCAATCGTTCAGCTAAAGACAATTTGCTCTTCCATCAATGTGCCTGTCTTTGCAATTGATGGTGAGGAAAATTCGGTCAAGGTTTCAAAGGCTGGAGTGGAATTTTTCAAAAACCAGAACAGTAACGTGATTCTTGTTGATACCGCTGGACGGCACAAGGAGGAGCAGGGACTTTTGGATGAGATGAAGCAAATCTCCAAGGCGGTCAACCCTGACATGTCTTTCCTTGTAATTGACGGAACTATTGGACAGGCCGCCCTAGCTCAGGCTTCAGCCTTTCACAGCGCTGTACCGGTTGGAGGCATAGTAATCACAAAAATGGATGGAGCCGCAAAGGGTGGGGGAGCACTTGCAGCAGCTGCTGCAACCGGCGCGCGGGTTTTCTTTATTGGAACTGGGGAGAGAATCGACGACTTGGAAGCATTCAGCCCGACGCGGTTTGTCGGACGCCTCCTAGGAATGGGCGATCTGCAGGGACTGCTGGATCGGGCAAAGGAACTCGAACAGGTTGCAGACGACAAGCAGATCAAGCGAATGATGTCAGGGAAACTCACGATGAACGATTTTCTTGTCCAGATAGAATCCGTGAAGAAGATGGGCTCTCTTAAAAAAATTCTCGAGTCGATCCCCGGTTTTTCCCAAATGAATTTGCAATCGCAGAACATCGAGGAGATCGAGGCAAAAATGCCGTACTGGCGTGCCATGATACAAGCGATGACTCATGACGAACGCGAAGACCCTGATGTGCTGAATTCTCAGAGGATCAAGAGGATTTCTCGCGGTACCGGCGTAACCGAGAGGGAAGTCAAGGATCTGCTCAACAGATACAAGCAGGCAAAGACCGTCATGAAGGCAAGCAAGGGCAGGGAGTTCAGACAAATGCTCCGCCAGATGAACGCGCAAAAATAGGCAAACGAAGTATTATACGTCGTAGTTTTTCGTTTGGAAGGATCATAATGCGTGGCGCACTACAGGTTGAAATCAGTCTTTGCAAATACTGCCTCAAGAGGGAGGGAATCAAGGCTCACGCCGCAAAAAACTGTGATCTATGCAACGGGCTGCTTGGCCGCCTGGATTCCAGGGCAAATGAAATCATAGAGAACCTATCAGATTACGAATATGAAACCTTCCTAATAGGCGCGACAATCCCGCAATCTGTTCTGGATCGAGAAGACGAACTTCGGTCACGGCTTAAGATCAAGGGCAAGGAAAGCGTAAAGTCGCAAATTACTCGAATGCTTACCAAAAAAATCTCGAAATCGACGGGAAAGCGCGCCGATTATTCGAGGCCAGACATTACGGTATTACTTTCGCTTTCAGATGGGGTTATTTCGATCAACCCAAGATCGATATGGATTTCAGCGCGCTACACCAAGCTGAGGCGCGGGATCTCCCAGCGGGAGTCAGATTGCAAGAACTGCAACGGCCTGGGTTGCGCCGCA
>DATLTL010000240.1:0-5410 GCA_035533635.1 Nitrososphaerales archaeon | reverse complement strand
GAAGAGAGGTACGTGGTTGAACCGTTGATCCAATCTCGAAAGAGAACTGAGCGAATAGGCCACGCTATATTGAACGGCCATATCGCTGAGCTGGAACGAGTCAGCGAAGCTGTGAAACAGAAATACGTCATTGTGAGATTCGTGCAACCATACTCCGCAATTTCTGGAACAGATCTGGCTTCGTATGGTCCGTTCGAACCTGAGGACGCAGCAATCCTGCCTCTTGAGAACGCGAAGAGTCTCGCCAAGACTGGTATTATCGCCAAGAACTGGGTTGAACCAGAAGAATAACCGAGTCTTCAATCATTTGAGCGCGAACTCTCCACAAAAACAAAGACTCTGGAAATTCTGCCCTAATGACCGATGGAGCTGAAACTGTAAGGGCTTTGAAACACGTCCGCATGCTTACTCTCAATGGCAGAAAATGAATATACCCAAGCATATCCACCTTATTGCTAATGGCCCACGTGAGAGTTCGCTTCTTTGGCGTCCTGAGAGAGATGGTCGGAAGACGAGAGGAGAGTCTTCAAATCGACGACGCGTCAAGCCTCGTAGACCTCATAGAGCTGCTTTCATCGAAACATGGAAAGAAATTCACTGACTTTGTTTTTGACCAAGGCAAACTCCGAGATGGATTCGCGTTTGCGATAAACGGAGACTCTTTGAGCGAATCAAAGCTTTCCTCGACAAAGTGCAAGAATGTTAGGGAGTTTGTTATTCTACCTCCGATCAGCGGAGGATAGGAACCCGCAATCTTTTGTAATGGGATTCAAAGAACAAAGTCTTGGTGTAGTAATTGAGCTCTAATTTGAAAGCGCAGAAGGGTGACACTGTTTCCGTACATTATCTAGGCAAGTTTCAAGGCGGTCAAGTCTTTGATACTTCAATTGAATCAGAAGCAAAGAAGCATGGTTTGCACTCTCCCGCCAGAGACTACAAGCCGCTTCAAGTGACACTGGGTGCGGGTCAGGTCATTGCCGGTTTCGAGGATGCTATAATTGGAATGGCGATCAACGAAGAGAAGGAAGTTACTCTTCCTCCCGAAAAAGCATACGGCAAGACTGGCAGACATCCGATGGCTGGGAAGACTCTGGTCTTCAAGCTGAGAGTTACGAACATCAAAAGAGCCTAGCCATAAGTCGACTGGCTCTGTTCTTTCATGAATTGCTGCAGATAATGCGGTCCACCGGATCCCTTCCCGCTCGAGCCGCTTCGCTTCCAACCGACGAACGACTGCGCTCCCACAACCGCTCCCGTCGTCGAGCCCCCCACTCTGTTAGCATAAAGGACGCCAGCATTCACTTTCTTGAAGAATTCTTCGACCTCTGTCTTGTCATTCGAGAAAATTCCCGACGTCAGTCCATAGTCTACGGCATTAACACGATTGATTGCGTCGTCAAGGCTTGAGAAAGTTTCAATCGTAAGAATCGGGACGAAAAGCTCCGTCTTTACAAGCTTGTGATCCTTTCCGATATCTGTCACGATTGTGGGCTGGACAAAATATCCGTTTCTTGCAGTTTTTACGACCTTGCCGCCGTACGCAATCTTCGCCCCAGACTTTGCTTCCTCCACATATTTCTGATAATTTTCGTAAGCTTTTTCATTGATTAGCGGTCCAAGAAGAGTCTCTCTCTGGGTCGGCTCCCCAACTTTGATTTGTGATGCTCTTTGGACGAGCTTCCTGACAAATTCGTCTTTCGTTTTTTCATCGACGTATACGCGTGAGCACGCACTGCACTTTTGCCCGCCGTAGCCAAACGCTGCCCTCGCCACTCCTTCGACGGCCTTGTCTAGGTCTGCGTTAAGGGTGACAATCGTGGCGTTCTTTCCGCCCATCTCCGCAATGAATGGTCGGGGTTGTGTCTTCTCAAATTCCGCCAAAGACTTTGAGCCAACGTCCCACGATCCAGTGAACACGACACCGTCAACATCCCGATTTTCTACGAGCTCTCTTCCGACCGTAGATCCGGGCCCTGTTACAAAGTTGAAAACGCCATCGGGTAGTCCTGCCTTCTCCATTATCTTGCATAGCTCGTAAGAGAGAAGCGGCGTATCGGAAGCAGGTTTTAGAACGATGGTGTTCCCAACAAGGCTAGCTCCTGCGCTCATTCCTGTTGCGATCGCCATCGGGAAGTTGAATGGGGCGATAACGCTCCAGACGCCGTATGGTTTTAGAACAGATTTTGTGTGTTCATTGGGAAGTACGTTTCCCATCTCGACTTCATAGCCCTTGTTGGCCTCGAGCTGTTCCGCATAATATCTGATAAAGTCTATCGCTTCATCTACGTCCGCGATTGCCTCGAATCGATTTTTTCCGTTTTCAAATGACATTTCAGCGGCGAGTCTGAATTTATCTGCGGAGACGATCTCAGCTGCCCGCTTGTAAATTTCGACCCTTTCGTGGTACGCAGTTCGCGACCAACCCTCGAATGCCCTTCTAGCTGCTGCGATTGCATTCTTTGCATCTTCCCTCGTTCCTACTTGGAATTTCCCAAGTGTCAGATCTAAATTCGAAGGCGAAACATCGTCAAACGTTCCTTCAGAAGAAAAGACTTGTTTTCCGCCGATCAACATTGGGAAAGTTTTTCCGAAATCTGCCTTTACGATTTCGACGGCCTTGTCGTAACGCGAATGAAATTCTTCTTCCTTGCCGGCGGCCTTTAGCCGCTCAAATGTGTTTTCGTTTTGGAACATCGGTCTTGCCTCTAAAGCAGTAAGATTTGAATGGCATTTCCATCAAATAAGCGTTGAAGGAAACCCGCTGATACTCTTTTTGGATTAATGTTCGATTGGTAACTCAAGCTGCTTCGAGCGTTGTCTTTAGACAGTCGAAGAGTTGCTTGATAATCTTCTCGGCCTGCCCGTTCAGGAGTCGCTGTCCAACTGAAGCAATCCTTCCGCCAATTTTCGCGTCAGCTGACCACTTCATCGTTGTTCCACCATCAGCGGAATCGGAAAAGTCCATGAACGTTTCCATGTCGACAGTGCTACCGATTCCCGTACCATGCGCCGTCAGTTTCGCGTGAGTGGGCGCAGTTTTTTCCACAGCCAGAAAATGAAGTATGAAATCACCCTTGATGAATGACACACCAGCTCTTATGGTCGCCGTGAAATCGTCTGGGGATTTCACATCGAGCTTCTGAAGATCGGGCATGCATTTCGATATTTGATTCGGATCCATGACGATTGAGAATACCTTTTCTTTCGGCGCTTTTACTTCGAATGTTCCTTCAAAATGCAATTTCCATCTAACCCTCTAGAATGCTCATCAGAAGATGGTTTCATCGATTTATCAATTTATGCATGCGTTAAGCTCTTTCCGGCGTCAGCCTGCATCGTCTTAGCCGCTGCTTTGATCGCTTTGACGATGTTGATGTAGCCAGTGCACCTGCAAAGGTTGCCTTCGATTCCCTTTCGGATCTCTTCGTCGGTTGGGTCTGGATTCCTCTGCAAGAGGAAAAGTGAAGATATCAGCATGCCTGGAGTGCAATAACCGCACTGCAATCCGTGGTTTTCCCAGAAAGCTGTTTGCAATGGGTGTAGCTTCTCGTTCTGTGCCAAGCCCTCAACAGTAAGAATGTTCGCTCCGTTGGCTTGTATGGCGAGTGCCATGCAGGACTTTATCGACTTGCCGTTCATCATTATGGTGCAGGCGCCGCAGTGTCCAGTGTCGCAACCGATGTGCGTGCCCGTCAGGTTCAACTCGTCCCTGAGGAAATGGACAAGCAACATCCGTGGCTCTGCTTTTCCTGTGAACTCTTTTCCGTTGATCTTGCACGTTATTTGAATTAATTCAGATTTGGTTGCGGACATCATTTCAACAAAATCTCCTATTGCACTCTGGATAACGCAAGTTTCGTCGTTCTCCTAATGAATACTTCGATCATGTCCATTCGGTACTTTCTACTTCCGTGAATGTCCGATGGTGGGTCCGCGCCCTCTGTTCCTTTCGCAGCGGCCTCGGCAATTGTCTTGTCATCGAGTGTCTTTCCCTTTAGATAATTCTCGCTTGCTGTAGCGCGCAGAGGTTTCGGTCCGACAGCGCCCAATGCTATTCTTACATCCTTGCAAACGTTGCCCGGTCCTACAGTCAATACAACACCGGCACTGACAATCGCAAAGTCGCCCTCTCTTCGGCTGTGCTTGATGTATGCAGAGCCTGACATTGGTGGGAGGTTGGGCAGTCGTATCTCGGTCATGATTTGGTCGTGTTCTACGGTTGTGGTAAACAGGTCAACGAAAAATTCGGTAGCTGGGTACACTTTCTCCCCAGTCTTGCCGCGAACAACGAAGGAGGCATTCAAAGCGCTCAACGCGCATGGCATATCCGCTGCCGGATCGGCGTGGCAAGCGCTTCCGCCGATTGTCCCTCTGTTGCGTATCTGCTGGTCGCCGATCTTGCTCGCTGCATCGACCAGAAGAGGGAACTTGCTCTTGATAATTTCACTGTGTTCAACAAGATCATGAATCGTCAGAGCTCCAATAGCAACGTAGTCTTTTTCCTGTCTGATGTACGACAGTCCTTGAAGTTTCGTAATGTCAATCAGCGCCGAAGGGGCCGCCAATCTCAACTTCATCAAAGCGAGAAGACTTTGACCGCCCGCCAGCACCTTCGAATCCTCTTTTTGCAATAGCTGGATTGTCTCTTCCAATGACGTCGGCACAAAATAGTCGAATTTCTTCGGGGTCAAGAGGCTAACCTATTTTCTTCGTGGTCACTTTTTGATATTTCAATGTATCTAGACATTACTTCATTCTAAACCAAGCAAAATCACAAACAAATTTCCAATTTGTTTTGAATGCAAGAAACCTACCGCTTCCTCTCCGGCAACGCTTGTTTTACTCATTTCACAGAGACCTGAACTCTGGACCCAGTACCTTGGGGACCTAATTTCATAGACATTAGCTGCCGTCACCCCTCCCCCCAGGAGGGTCTCCTATTGTTTTCAATGGATAATTGATAATTGCAAGCTAACAATTGCTATCCTACAATAATTGCATGTCAATATATTTTCTAACACTGGCGATGGATTCAGGTAGCAAGGTACGCACGTCTTCATGTCACTCAAAGGTACAAGCGTTATGGCACGCAACATAGTGAATATCGTTGATCTAGTATATATCTCAAGGTGCGAGAATTATCGGCGCTTGTTTTCCTCAATACGGATTTCCGAAATAACTTGAAACCACTTTCAAATAATAAAGCTGGAGAGATCTCTCCCAAATACAGATTGGAGCAATCTCTCTTGCGACGCCAAGTCGAGCCGTTGCAAATTCAACAACACTTATACGTTACATGTGTCGGACATATGTGTTGATGAGCAACATCACAATTACAGTTGATAGAGAACTCAAGAAGAAAATGGAGGAGTTGAAGCAAGTGAACTGGAGCAGCGTCGCCCGGGAAGCC
>DATLTL010000239.1:0-2815 GCA_035533635.1 Nitrososphaerales archaeon | reverse complement strand
GCAGCACATGACCAAAACGTTGACGATAAGAGACGAGGTGTACACGAAACTTGTCTCAGTCAAAGGAAAAGACGAAAGCTTTAGCGAGCTTTTCGAGAGACTCGTGGAAGGCCAATCTCCATCCGAGATTTTGAAAGCTCTTAGAGGAAGGATCGAACTGGAGAGAGATGATAAAAGAAAATTTTTGGCTGAAGTAGATCGCCGAAGAGAAGAGAATCGCATATGATTCTTCTTGATACCAATGTGTTAGTGGAAATCCTTGAAAAGAGATCAAAGAAGGGGGAAGAATTGTACTCATCGGTGATCGCGAGTGGAGAAGCTATCGGTACTACGGCGATAAATCTACACGAGCTTCTTTACGGTCTGAAAAAATACGCCAAGCCAGTTAAGGAGCTACTTCAGCTCCCAATAATCGATTACTCGAGGGACGCTGCGTTGCTCTCTGCGGAAATTGAATATGACATGGAGAAGAATGGTACCCCAGTACGCAGGACCGACACAATGATTGCTGCGATAGCGATAAAGGGATCCATGCGCTTGCTCACTCTGGATACAAAACACTTTGAGCCGATTGCGAAAAAGACTCCTCTTGAATTTTTCCGGTTGCCTTCAGGCGCAAAATCTTAGTATCTAAGCTAGGCGTAGCTTTCAAACTCTTTATTTCTTAATGCGACTGAAACACGCGAGTTAGTCTTTAGAGAGACCAATGCTGTTGATTACGAGGCCCGAGTCGCCGTCGATAGCTAGAGCTATCTTGTTACCCTTGTGATCATACCTCACAAACCACACAGGGGCATACATCAGTTCGCCGTCGGCAACATCCATGTCGGTGTGAATCTGCTGAATCATGTGGTATTTCTCGTGCGCCTTTTGTGACTGGAGTTGGTCTACAAGCGTCCGTGCTTGAGACCTTGCGACATCTTCGCTGATGTCTCCGTTCAGAACTTTGATACCTTTTGGAACTTTTGTCAAATCGAAGATAGTCCTGTCGCTCAGCGTGAACTGGTAATCCTTGGGCTGGTACTCAGTGAGAGCTTTCAGGGCAACGATTGGATAGCTGTAGTTGTTGTCCAGTTCTTGGGTTCTTCGCACCCCTCCGCCGCCCATACCAAATCCCATGCCGAACATCATGATATTTCCTGGCCTGAAGCCGAATCCTCCGCTGCGAATGTTAGCGATGCGTCTTCCGAAACCTCCACCAAATCCGCCACCCATGCCTCCAAGTATCACTCCGAGTAGTGCTGCGCTTGTCGCGGCCTGCCCGATCTGCGCGGCTTCGTCTATCGTGATGATTGAAGTCCTAGCCGAGACAGAAATTATCCAGTAAGGGATGTACGTGAGGTTCATCTCCTCTAGAGTGGAGCTTTCTTGAAGATGTCTGTGCAGAAACCCCTGATCCATCAAGAGTCTAACCTTGGTTGTAATGTCATCCTTAGAAGGGAATTTCAGCGGCAACATGCTCTGTTTTTGAATACTGCTCCAGCCTTGGTTACCTAGAGTGATTCCGCTGCCACAGTATTCACAAGTAATCACCATCTCCCCAAATTTTGGAGATATTGGTGCGCCGCAGTTAGGACACTTTATCGAAGTTGCGCCTTGCGGAGCAATAACAGTCTTTTGCTGCGCGCTATTACTGGATTGAGAAGCTGAGCTGGCTGACGATTTGTTGACGGGCGTACCACACTTCATGCAGAACGCGGCGTCATCTGGCATCTGAGCTCCGCATTTTAGACAGTACAAACGATATCACACATCTCCAATCTAAAGCTGCGTTCCACAATTCGGACAGAATTTGGAAGTCGCCTTTACTGACGTTCCGCACTTCGGACATGCCTTTTCTTGTGTGGTTACTGCAGCTCCGCAATTAGGGCAGAACTTCGCGTTGGCAGTGAGCGCGGTGCCGCACTTTGCGCACACATTCGTTGCTTGCTGAGTCTGAGGTGCTGCCTGAGTAGTTGCCTGACTCGCGCCGCAATTCGGACAGAACGTGTTGGAAGCTGGAATTATTGATCCACATTTGACGCAGGATTTCGTCGGCTGCTGGTACATGCCTTGCGTAAACTGGCTGCCCATGGCTCCGCCAAGACCGATTCCGGCACCCAGACCGACTCCTAGACCTGCGACGTTTCCTCCGCTTGGGTTTTTCGCGGCATCAACAACAGCCTGCCCGGCCTGGTACTGCATGTAGTTAACCCCAAGCACTCCCATTTCTGATCTAGTGTCAATAGCTTTCTGGACTTCGTCCGGAAGGCTGATTGTGAGACCTGAAATTTTGTTAATCTCGACGCCATATTGGCCAAAGTTGTCTGTGGCGGTTGACAGAACTACCTGTTCAACATTCAAGAGGTTTGCCGCAAGGTCTGTCACCTTCAACCCTTGAGATTTCATTTTTCCAAGGGCGTTGTAGATCAGAATTACCATCTGCTCGCGCAGTCTTGCTTCGACTGCATCCGAAGTCTCCAGGCTGAATGTTCCCACGAACTGGTTAATGAAATTCTCAGGGGAAGAGACCCTCCACCTGTACTCGCCGAATATTCTCAAATTGACTATGCCGAAGGTGGGATCTGTGAACTGGTATGGTTGAGTCGAACCAAACTTTCCGTCCATGAACCGCTTTTGCAGATAATAAACTTCGGCCTGCTGCTGAACACCCGTGAAAAACTTTAGGAGACTCCCCACTACTGGAGCGTTAAAATCGGTCAGTGCATATCTGTTTGGCTGGTCGAAATATGTCAGGACCTTTCCGTCTCTGTAAAAGACGGCGATCTCGTCTTCCCTGACAACAATGTTGTCATTTAACCTGATGAGACGAGGC
>DATLTL010000238.1:0-4061 GCA_035533635.1 Nitrososphaerales archaeon | reverse complement strand
GATCGTTTCGGCAATAGAAATCGAAAAAATGCGCGAGAGAAAGCACGATAGACAACTGCATCCTTATAGCATCACGGAGAAGGGAATCACGGTTTACGCTGAAAGGTTTCTGGGATAGAAATCTGTCAGCTCTAACATTCAACACCCAATCATACCTTTGTGGGTAGACATCCTATTCGAATGAATAGTTTTTTGCTTTCCACGGTTTCATTACAATATCCCAACGCGTCACCACTTTCTTACTTCTTTCACACACCAAGCAGTCATCGACACGATCACCAATTTCCCTAGCTGCCTGATTTATGACGTGCTCATCAGAAATATTTTTGGCATTGCTAATTTCGATCTCTGATAATTTCGCATCGGTCCACAGCTCTGGATTTCTCTTAACTATTTCCAGTCTCTCGGGCGAGAATAGAAATCGGATTATGTGTCTACTGGAAACGAAACGGGATACAGCTCTCTTTCTTTCACCCGTTAGAAAGAGACGTCTTATCCTCATTTGAAACATCATGCGCAACGCATCCATCAGATGCGAATCTGGAGAAATTTCGATCATCTCTGTGCCGATCGACGACACAATGCGTATTGATTTTATTGTGTTGTTTCTGAACAAAGAGAGAATCTCTTGCAATGTCACGAGAGCTGGACTATCTCCAGATTCTTCTACTGCAATGTCACCGAATTTTGTCGCATCGATTACTCTCAAGAGATTATCCAAGGAGTCTATGTACTTGATAGACCCGATCCAGGAAGCAAAGTTTTGGCAGGGCCTCCAAAGAAGTTTCATAAAATCTTTAGGATCTGTTTTCAGAATTGCATCTAAAACAGAGTATCCGCCGAGCGTTGCATACATTTTGATCCCCGTCGAAGAATCAAACTTGGGCTGTAATCCTTGAACAATTGGTAGCATTTGAGCTTGGTCAAGGTGTAGCAGGTTTGCACTGATTATCAAGGGGCTTGATCCGGCGGTAATGGGTCTGGGAATTCTGAAAATATCCGGCATGAATGAAACAATTGAAAAGGAACCGTCCAAAAATGATCGAGCAATATACTCTCAAGGTTCTCGTAATACTTAAGGAATAACAGCATTACAAGGATAAATTTGCCAAAAATAGTAAAATCGTAGCAGAGAAGCTCTTAAAACTATGTGATGCACTTTCATTGTTTCAGTGTTTGCTTTGTTGCCTCTCTTCTCGAATGGCCTTTCGAGAACTTAGCTAGCGTTCTTCCTATTTACGCAACCAAGATGAAAGAAAAATCATAGAGGTATCAATTATGCCAGCCACCGATGCAGTCCAATTGGTCCATGCAGCGATAGAAAAGAACAGAGGAATTCCTGCAGTTCTTGACGCCTACGGGGAGTTCATTGATTCTCCTCTTGGACCACTTGAATTGCAGAATCTGGGGGATGTTTTCGCGAGAATTCTTGACAACCTTTCGCAGAGATTTCCTGACGCTGCATCAAAGCGGGCCACTACCACTGCCCATAACGATGTTACTGCATTTTTAGCAGCCGCAAACAACAACATAGAGCGCCTTAAAGAAATAATGAAGTCGGAGCTAAAATCAGTCCAAAGTGTAATGACGGCCTCAATTGCTGAACGCTTTAGGAGGATGAACACTGAAGAGCGGAGTGCGGTAGACGCAACGCTCAGAATCGTACGCAGATCCCAGGTCGAACTACTGTTCAAACTCAATGCAGGAAAGCAGTTGGCTTCAGGAGATAAGGAATTTCAGAGATACTTTGCACTTATCAAATCGCAAGCGCCAGGAATGAGGGAGCTACGATACGAGAACCTGATCGTGGAAAAGGCAATTTTCAATAAATTGATACTCAAATCCAAAGTTCAGGATTATTTTATCTGGGTGCCGTCTTTCTACGCCAAGGAAGATGTTGATGCACTGATTGAAAGAAACGGGATAGTGTCGGAGCACCTGATGCTTGCTAGGCTCAAAGAGCTCAATGGTCAAGGCAAGCTAGAATCCTTGAAGCCTTTCCTCGAAGAACTCGACGAAAATCAGGGGGTTTTGTCCAAGACGAAAGAAGTTCCAGGCGAGATTTCTGATTTTCTACAGCAAGTCGGAGAATATCGCGTGCTACCACCAGTAGATCTGGATGACGTTTCGCTCTACTTCACCGAAGCAAAGGCCGCGCAAGAAAAATCCTTGCGCGAGGAGGAAGAAAAAAAGAGATTCGAAGCTGAGGCGCAAAGAGAAGAGCAGGAGAGCAGGTCTCAACAATTGAGACAGAAGATGCGCCCAACAACAATCCAGGTCGCAGCAGCCGAGTCCCAAACCGGGAAGAGAAGTGAGAATTCAATCTACCTTGGAAAACAACTCGAGTTTGAACAATTCGTCGGCGCGATTAACAGGAGAGTATCGGAAAATGACCTTGCTACTCAAGTCAGACAACTTGGGGATTATTATATTCAATCGGAAGGCTTGCGTGATATTGCAATCGTCGGATCTTCTGGTTCAGGAAAGAGCGTCACTCTGAAACGACTCCTAGACGGGATCGCGACAAGACAAAATGCTCCAAGACTTCTGGTAATTGACCAAAAGGGTGAGCACAGAGGGATCGCTTGGAAGTACAAGTGGAAGGTCTCGGCCTTCGCGAAAGATTCCCAAGCTTCGGAATTGAAGGTCTCGATTTTTTCGGGATCGGAACAGGATTCTGATTTTGCTGCTGATTTGATTCAAGAATGGTTCAATCAGAGCGGACTCGGATGCTCGGATCAGCAGAAGGAGAGAATCGCATCGATCATCAGAACGCAGACTGATAAGAAACCTAGCCTCGCCGCAATTTCAGATCTGCTGGCAAACGAGCCAGAGTTATCTCAGCTGAGTCAAAAATTGAAGAAGAGCTTAGTGCTGAAGAGCAGTTTCTCGAGGATTTTCTCGGAATCTGGCACGGCTTCGATCTCGCTGGACGGCGAGAGCATGCTGCTCGACATTTCAGGCCGAGGGCTAAAGGATCCAACCACCAAGGAGGAGAGACAAATGTTGTCGGTCCTTTTGTTGCGCGACTTGGCGGCCAGCGGAATCAAGGATTCCATGATAGTTATAGAGGATGTCCTTGATAGGTTCAAGGTTGAGAGTCTAAAGTCAAGGACTCTCCAAATAATTAAGAGGCTAAGGGAAAACGGAAACCAGTTCGTGATTACTTCCAGAAGTCGCTGCAGGGAATTTCTGGGCAGCGATTGCATAGAATTGGTCCACAGGCTCTCTGGAGAAAAAGTGATCTCGGAAGAATTCGCCGAATTCAATAGCAACATCCAAACTCAAATTTTGATAAGAATAATCGCATTTTTGCCTCGAGGCTATCTCATAACTTCTAGAATGAAATCCGAAGGCAACGCTAGTGGTACGGCGATAGTTAAGGTCGAGCAGATGCAGTTTGTCAATACCGAAGTTTAGATTTTGTACGAAGAGCACATGTTGCTGGCGGCGCTCTCCAGGTCAGAGCCACTGAAAATTGAAATGTGGTAAAAATCTGCAAGCTTTGAAATCTCCTCTGAGACTTCAGAGGCGGAAAGAATGATCGAATGTTTCGCTTCCAGATCAAATGACATGACATGAGTTTTGAGAACGTCGTCAATAGTTAGCGAGTTCTTGTCCAATATTCTGAGCATCACGTTCGAAGACCTAGATCCCGGAACGCTCGCAATCAGGTCTACCGCATACTCCAGTCCAGAAAAACCACTGATAACGCTCGATTTCTTTACTTCGTAATCTCGCTCCACAAAGTAACTCTCCACGAGAGCCAGCGCACTCTTGTTCTCAGTCGCCGATGGAATTTGCGGGCGCATATTCACATGAGTCATCATGAATTGCATTGTAAGGGTGATCTTCGTCAAGCTCTCAACGCTTCCTCGCAACACATCGTTCCCGGCCTGTGTCAGGCTGTACGTGCGCTTTTTCAATGGCGCCGACTCGAATTTTTGCTGCCACTTGCCGGTTATGAAGCCTGTTTTTTCGAGTGAGTGCAAATGTGGGTATAAAGTTCCGTAACTGACGTTAATTTTGAACCAATTGAGAAGCTGCTTTCTTAGCTCGTA
>DATLTL010000237.1:0-7298 GCA_035533635.1 Nitrososphaerales archaeon | reverse complement strand
TCTGTTTTGAGTTGGAACCTGCTGAGAAACCCCTCGATCCAGCCATTTGAACTTCGTATTGTGGCGCGGCAGCTTCAATCTAAAAGTCGTTAGTGAAGAATTGTCGGACTTGTTGATTCATTTTTTTAAACACGATCTGACGATCATGCCACTATCCACTAAATGAATGCCAAGCCTGAAGATCTTCTACGCAGACCACGGAAGTATGTGGACGCCTTCCTGAGTAAAGGCAACCGAGTGATATTTTCTGCTATGGTCGCATCCCCTTAGTTTTCGGACAAGGAAGCGAGTCTTCAATTCCATTGAATCGCTGATGTAACTTTCTAGTTGGAATATTCCGTCGGCAACGAATTCCTCAACTCCCAGACCTGTTAGACCGTTTCCGGCCTCCATTTTGCTGAGAGTCATCATAGTGATCACACCTTCGCGCTTCAACGTCTTGTAGACCAAATGCATCAAGAATCTATAGTCAAATTTGTCCTTCGCGCCAGTCAAGAACGCAGTCAACGAATCCACTACGAGACGCTTTCCTTGAATCTTGTCCAAGGCGCTGAGTAGAACTTCCATGTTCGAGCCCATGCCTTGTCCTTCCAGTATTTCGAGATCCAGAATGCGCATCTTGCCTTCTTTTTCAAGACTATCAAGATCCATGCCGAACTTTAGCATGTTCCGCTTAAGGCTCTCCGAATCCTCCTCAAACGTTGCAAACACGGCCGGCTCGTTCAAGAACATCGCGCCGTTGTACGCAAACTGGCAGGAAAATGTGGTCTTACCAGCTCCAACGCCACCAGACAATAACACAAAATCTCCTCGTTGCAGGCCACCCTGAATGAGTGGATCCAGGCCTGGTATAGCGGTCGGGACCCTCGGAGTTTTGCTGGGAGTAATAGCCTTCTCAAACGTTGGGAATACCTGTTTCTTCTGTTCCAAACCTCTCGAACCCTTCTATCGCTATCTGCAATCCAGCCTAGATATCAGATTTGTTGCTTTTCTACAAGAAAAGTGTCCAAATCGGGCGAAAACGGCAATGCAAGAACCAACAGTATCAATGCCCGATATATCCGTAGCCTATGCCGAATCTGGATTAAGGATTCATCTGGATTTTATACAGTCTTTTTAATGTAAAAATGTCCTCTTTCTCTTGTCCGAACCCAGAATGATATCGAGGAATACGGAGTACCTCCTAATTGAAACAATCAGGCAGGTCGGGGTCTCGAATTATTCTCTTATCGCTCGCCTCACCGGACTATCCGCCGAGACGGTGCGCTACAAAGTGAACAAGCAGCTCGGCAAGATGGGTTTGGGAATCCTAGTAAACATCGACTACGCGCAGCTTGGCTTCTCCATGGGCATGCTCATTGTAAAACCAAATCCGAACGCAGGCAAGTCGTGGCTCGACAGGGCTAGTTACCTGATGCTCCAGAGCAAGGGCATGGGTGTGGAAAAATACGTTTGCCTTTATGCGATTCCGTACCGGTTTAAGAAAAAATATTACGACTCGATTACAGATCTTCAAAAACTCGGACTGATCGAAAGTTTCGAATTCCAAGAAATTTCCTGGATCAGATATCCTCCGATGCGTTCGGAATTTTTCGATCTCGATACCGGCAAGTGGAACGTAGACTGGAAGAGGGTAGATCTCACAACATCCGAAATGGGGCCGACCTCGCATCTTGTCAACCAGGACGCGAAGGTCGATTACATCGATGCAAAAATTCTAAAGTTCATGCAGGAAGATCCGACGATTTCCCCGGCAAAAATTGCGCAAAAGTTAGGCGCTAACGCCCGCACGGTCCGGTACCACTACGCGGAGCACGTCCAGAAAGGGAAATTGATTTTGGGAAACAATGTGCGCTGGATAAAGGGGATAACCCCTGGCAAGGCTCCTGAAATAATGCAGATTGCAATAGTATTCCGAAACCTAGAGTCGGAAGAACTAAACTCGGTCAGGAAACTATGCAACAAGATTCCGTTCACTCTCATAGAAGCGTCGTTCGAAACTCGTGGATACTTTGCATTTCTAGATATTCCGCTGGAGTACTTCCATGAGACCATGTCGTATATCGATCGGAACACTTCGACGTACGGCTCCAAGAAGGAAATTACGATATTAGACCCGACGAAGACGATTTTCTTGAATCTCTCCGACGAATTATACGACAAGGAGAGGGGCTGGCGTTTGATGCCGGTCCAGATGACTCCAACGATAGCGGACGAAAAAGATTAGACACTACTTTCTGTGCTTTGTGGCCTTTTCTGGATCGAGCAAGAGAGAGGTCCATTCCTTTCCGCACCTTGTGCAGGAATACCGTGTGATAACACCGCTCTCTCCGAACTCATCAGAGTGCGAAAGATTCCAGTTGTGGGCTGTTATTATCTTCTGAAATTCCGACGCATGCGAAAAGTCCAGCGATTTCTCGTCAAGGCAAGACATGGCCGAATATTGTACCGGGTCTCGCATATTATTGCTCTATGTCTGAATTCAAGCATTTTGACTCAGTTTCTTTGACGGAATCCCAAAAATATCTCCAGTAATGAATCCTCGACGCTCGAACTCAAAACAGGTATTAAATATGCCGAGTCTAGTGACCAAGGGTCGAATGAGCAAGTCAGTAGCTGCAAATCAAGACAGTCCGATCAAATGTCAGCGGTGCGGCACCGAGGTATCTAGAGAAAAAGCATCGCTAGTTTCGTCGAAGAAAAAGAACATGTATTTTTGCGACAACTGCTTCAAATCTGTTTTCAAGTACGACGAGAACATGAAGACGGTCAACATGCTCTGGGAGGAAAACGGGAAAAAGTTCCCCATGATCGTCCGGAGCAACAACTGGCATCGCTCATCTTACATGAAGATCAAGGACTACAGGAGCGTTGATTCCGCGAGCGGGAAGAAAAAACAGAGCTTCATCGGAGACATGTACCTCCGCGGAGAATTGAAGGAGCAGGACCGCCCCGTTGGAAAATCTAATCACTTCCTGTGGTTTGCCTGGAGCGAGGAACTCGCCCAGAAGTATAAGGAAGAGCCCAGACCAGAACCGGAGGCCTGATTCTATCTCAATTGTCGCTGACCGCAGTTACTGCAAAATGCTGCGCCAGCAGGCAGCAACGTTCCACAGCTAGGGCAAACTGACGGAGACGCCTGCATCGGGATTGTCTGCGGAAAAGTCTGGACCGATTGATCTGGTGGTCTCCTGCGTCTACTTACGAAGAGCGCCACTACGCCTACTATAACGACGATTATGATCACAAACCCAACAAGCCAGAGATAGCCTGGGACGCTTGAACCAGATAAGCTTCCAGAAGATGATGATTGAGCAGTTGCAGAAGTGCTTCCGGTCGTGACTGGCGTCGAGAAAATAGTCGATGGAAGCTTGTAATCTGATCCCAAGGTGAGAGATGCCTTTCCTAGGTAGACATAGTTGGGATTTCCCGCTTGCACATATGCGATTCCATTAGAGTAGGATACAGCGAGATTTGTAACTGACTCAGCGGTATCTCCACCAAAACTGTAGTATGAGGGAAACGCACTCAACACACTGGTCGTATCATTCCGAAAGAATAACCCGAGGCTAGCGCTCATATTCAACAGCGAGGTTGCTTCATTATTTCCCTCACCTGCAAAAACAAGTTCAGAGTCGTAGAAGCTCCCAATGGGTGTCGTTGCATTTCCTGCAACCTCAAAATATGCGCTCTGGACGTTAGGCGCGTGAATTGTCACGTTGTCGTACCAGTAGGTCGAAGAAGTGGTCAGCGATTCATTCTGAAGAGAACGAAAACCCAGTTGCACCAATACACCCTGACCTTTCAAAACCGACTCATTCTCTACAAGGGCGAAGCTGAACGGCATTTTGTAAGTCATGTTGTTCTCGTTAAACAGGTACGCATAAGATGTCAAACCGTTCGACACAGAAGCGTAGACGGCACCCCCGTTAGCGAAGTTCGGCGAAGTTAACGATTGGTTCGTCATGAACCCCGTCAAATCCGTATTGTTCCAAATGTTGTCCGTAAGCGAAATCGCATTGACGCTGGTCACGAAATCAGGAGTGTTCTGAACCCAATACACATCTTGCAGCCCGTTGGTTTGATTAACAACGAGGTTCGTATTGAGCTGCAAGGTCGCACCCGCCACGTTGTCGCCGAATGTCGCCGCGTTTGGGTTGTTGGCGAGAAATGAAGAAATGTTGGCTATTCCGACGATCTGGCTAGAGTGAATTTCATACGGGACGACCGTGCCAGAATCATTGCTGATGCCGAACGATGCTATGCCAGATGGCTGCGGGGAAGAGAGTGCTCCATAGCTCAAAGGAGTATTGGGATATACCTCAAAGCCGAAATTGACAATGGCTCGTGAGCCGAACGCGTAAAAGACTAGAAAGTACTGACCCGGGGCGATCTGGAGATCCTCCTGGACGCTAGTTCCATTTTGATAGGTTATCGAGTTTGAAATCTCGTCGGTCGTAGTGTTCGAAAAGTCGTTGAATTGCGTCGAATTCATGATTGCGGTGCTAATTGGGTTATCACTCGTTACATTATACACAACCCAAGTATTGCTTGAAAAGGAATCAACTTCGACGTACTCGTAATATCCAGAACGAATATCGATTTGCTGTTGGGCAGGAACGATCGTAGATGCAGCTGTCGAAGCTCTAATTGGCACGTAGCCAACTAGAAACAGACCAGAGAAAAGAAGCAGCGAGACAACTATGATGGAAAGTCTCTTCTGAGTTTGCAAAAATCTCAACTAATCGCAAATGACACATTGGTTACATTGGCTATTAATCGCTTTGCTAAATTGTTCCACAATTGACAGATTATTTCGTATTTCACTGTGCATTTTCAGAAATTACTCGAGGCTCAGATAGAGGAACACTGCGTAGGCAACAATTGTGAACACATCTGAAACGGGAGAGTAAAAGTTCTCAGCTTCAAGATTAGAGCTAATCATAAGATGCACAAGAGGGTTTTGAAGCAACCCCTGTAATAGAAGTGCAAATAGAACCACCAAGAGACCGAACATGAAGTTTGCCCTTGTCTGAATGTACGACCTGGAGTATACCACAATCAATGCGACGAGGATTGTCATGCCTATCATTGAAAGCACAATGTGATACTGCAAAAATTCTAGCGGCCCAAAATTCTGACCTGAGACAGGTGGACCAAAGTCGGTTCTAGGGAATTCCACCCTGAGGTTTAGAGCAGAAGCGATGCCAACAAAAGCGCCGATTAGGATGACGATCGGCACTAGAAGCTTGAAAGAGCGCTTGGGCTTTACCTCATTTGTTTCGCTTATTTCATATCACTATCTCTTTGTCAGGATCTGGAAATTCATCAGAAATGCGCCGCGCACTAATGCATTTGCTCCGATTGCTATTATTCTCTTTCCAAGAATTATCCCAAATTGATAGCAAATGGCGGGAGTAAAATCGAGATCTTTATTAGACATTAACCCTCCAAACAATTTTTAGAATTGCGAATCAAGGATAATCCCAAGATCGTTTTGACCCTTTTAGTAGGGGTGTTCGTGCTCCTGCTAGCACTTTCGCTCTACCTGCCAAGCTATTCAGTTACGACGACTCAATATCATGGTTCCCAGGTAGTGCTAGTGACGAGTGGCAATTATCACGTGATCTATGTTCATCATGTCGTGAACGGCACAAACACCAACACGATAGACGATACAAATTACGTACAGCATTCATGCCTGTACAATAACTGAGGCAAGACTTACGTGCAAGATTAGGGCGGCGCGCCCAGTTTGATAGTGAGCTAATTCTCCAATTCTGACATAACAATGAACTCTGGGTCACTTTCCTTTGTAGTCCAGAAGCACAAGGCAACAAACCTGCACTATGATTTCAGGTTGGAATTTGGCGGGGTGATGCCATCGTGGGCTATTCCCAAGGGTCCGACGCTAGATAGCAGTGTTCGGCGACTAGCCATGCGGACCGAGGATCATGATATTGAATACCGGAAATTCGAAGGAGTCTTGCCGGAAGGATACGGCGCTGGACCCGTAATGATCTGGGACGAGGGAACATACAATCCTGAAGTTGAAGTTGCTAAGGGAGTGCGTGAAGAAATACACGAAATATCAAGAGGCGAAGAGATCATGATGAAATCTTTGAAGGACGGAAACATCAAGTTTCGTCTGTACGGTAAGAAATTGCAGGGTTCCTTCGCTCTTGTCCGCACGGAGGGATTCGGAGGAAGGAAAGAATCTTGGCTCTTGATAAAACACAGGGATCAGTACGCAAAGAAAGGTTACGAACCAAATGATTTTGATCTTTCAGCAATCAGCGGTCTCTCAATGGATGAGATTGCGAACAAGCGCTGATCGAAGATTTCATCTAGTTGAAGTAAAGCGGGTTCGAATAACGGAGTGTTTTCGAAAACCGCTTCGAGGGCGGTAGTCCAAGTCGTGCGGCAATCCTTTTCCTCGAAGATCTCCTCTGGCAGGTCTGCGAACAGAATTTTCCCCTTTCTTTTCTAGTTGTAGACAGTTCCAAGCTATCAAACTCCGCGCCGCAAAAATCGCAGCAGATACTTTCGACCGTCTCTTTCGTCGATTTTTGACCTCTTTCTACCTCTTCAAGGGATTGCATTGGAGATCTAGTCTCTTTTACCGCAAACTAGGCACGATCCGCCGCGGTGGAGCGTAATCGGGAGAGTATCAGGGTACCAAGGATGCCTGATGCAATTCCTGCAAGAGGAATAACCTAGATTCGTCGATACAACTGCTAATCGTTCAAGTGTCTGTGACATGAAAAAGGGGATAGGAGCACCCTAAGATAACTATCCACGTAGGATATATCGAATCCCGCCATAGACATTTCTGGAATTCGCCAAAGTCTTTCCTAATATTCGCACGATGTTGGGACAGGATCCGTCGCATCTTTGAATGAAGGACAGCGGGCTTCCGAATAAATTCTAATCTTGTTTTGCTAGGATTCCCCAAGCAATCGCTCCGCATTCTGCCCCAGGATCATATTCTTCTCGCTGTCGTTCAAGTGCGGGCTCGTCCTGATCAGATCGGCGTCACTCTTCATCGAACTTCCTCCCACGACCGGGTAGTCGCTTCCAAAGAGCAAGCGCTCCAATCCAAACTCACTCCTTATCCTCGCGATGTTATCCTCTCTCATCAAGAAATCAACAGCAGCTGATGTATCAGCAAAGACATTTTCGAAGCTGCTTGCAATATTCACTGCCTCGTCGAACCACAGTCCTGGATGGTAAGCGCTGTATGCCCCAAAGTGAGCCAAAACAATCTTCGGTGAATATCTCTCGAGAACTGGTTTCAG
>DATLTL010000236.1:0-2532 GCA_035533635.1 Nitrososphaerales archaeon | reverse complement strand
GAATGTTTAAATTCCACCTTGTAAATTAGAGCAATCATGACTGGGAACGAGTCAAAAAGCACGACAATCTTCAATGTAGTACACACAGCCCAGTTAGGCCACGTAGCCGGGCTCCTCCGAGCCCATTTTCACTCTGGTTCTGGCCAAACTGTTGAACTCCAACCTTAATCTTGCCGAATTTGGAACCAAATAATTGCCTACCAAGACGAAGTCTAGAATAGCTTGAAAAAAGTATTAATTCTCAATATAGAAACACTGGCGTTGTAAATCAGGTTGACCTTTCCTATGGGATGCTCTAACTAGATATGACTCTTTTTCTCAGCGACGCCGATGTAGTTGAGCTCTTCAGCCCTGGTAAGTGCGTCGAGGCAGTGAGGAGCGTCTACGCAGATCTCGGAAAACAAAAGGCCGCAACTTGGGTAAGGCGCGATTTGATCTTCCCAACCGACCGTGAGGACGTTGCATACAGGTTTGTGACCATGGAAGGAGGTAGCGTAGGGTTGGGCGTAGTCGCGCAAAGATCGGATTCAGAGAACGTAGCTCTGCGAGTAAAAGATGGGATACTGCGTCAGGAAGAGATTCCCGTCACGCCATACGGAAAGTATGTCGGACTGATCTATCTTTACAGCATCAAAACCGGCGAACTCTTGGCTATTCTTAACGATGGCGAAATCGGCAGGATAAGGGTATCAGCCACATGTGCAGTCGGAGCTGACTACCTGTCGAGGAAAGACTCCTCAACCGTGGGCCTTTTCGGAGCAGGTTGGCAGGCGGGTACACAGATCCCAGCGCTCGCTGCGACAAGGGACATCAAGAAGGTCAATGTCTACAGTCCGACTCCATCTCGAAGAAGGGAGTTTTGCTCCGAGATGAGCCGTAAGATGGGGATCGATTTCTTTCCAGTGGATGAACCAAAACAGGCGGTCACTGGCGCAGACATAATCGTTGCTTCCTCAAGTTCGAGGCAGGCTGTCTGTAATGGGGATTGGATCGCTAAAGGTACGCATTTGGGATGCATTGTGCAGTACGAATTCGACGACGCTACTTGGAAGAAGGCTGACGTCTTGGTTGCCAGTCAGCTCGGAAGAGGCGAGGCCAAAGTCGTCGGAGGAATGGATCGTTTCGCCGAGACGGTAAGACATGAACCTTACCAACAGTACGTCAATCGGATGAGAATGCTCAGTGATGTAGTCAATGGAAAGAGTCCTGGAAGAGAGAACGATGAACAGATTACTCTCTTTTACAAGGGACTGGGACTCGGTATCGAGTTCGCTGCAGCCGCAAAAGCGGTATACGATGAAGCAATCAGGACGAGCAGGGGCAAGGAGATAATGCCCACTGCAATGTTTACACAGGATTCGCACACATAAACTAGGGATATATCATTCCCTGCGTTCAATTCATTTTGCTCAGATACTCTTGCAGACGTGCGTTGAATTCCGAAGCATTTTGGATGTGCGGCAGATGTCCGGCTCCAGAAACCTTGACTACCGTGCAATTAGACATGGAATTTGATAGCTTGTCTACAATTGCCTGAAGCCACTTCGGACTATTGGCTCCTTTTACGAGAAGTGTGGGCAAGATAATCCTTGAAGCATCTGAAGGAGTAAATATCGGAAATTTTGTTTCCAGCTCGCCGATGCTTCGCCCATTATCAATCATCATACTCTGAAGATTAGGAGGCGCCTTTTCAAATGCACCGCGTTTTTCAATAATTCCGTCAAAGAAGAATTTGACCGCGTTTCTGAAATCTCCTGATTCATACGCTTTGAGTGATTGCTTTAGCAGTCCGGTTTGGAATCACCTCGCCGAGAATGCTGTCGTTGGATTTGTCAATAAGAACCAAAGCGTTTCGAATGGGTTTTTCTCGTTTCTAACGAGCATCGATGGAATGGCAGGTTCAATCAAAACAAGGTTCTTCAGAAGGTCAGGACGCTTCCACGCCGTATAGATTGCGACGAACCCTCCAAATGAATGGCCGACGAGATTGACTGTGCGCAAACCAAGCTCTTCGATAAGTGCAATTAGATCACCGGAATTGTTCTCAACTGTGCTGTCCGAGACATTACCCTCTCGCTTGTTTGGAAACGCATATCTCCGGCTGTAGGTAATTGCCCTAAAATTCCTAGAGAATACCTCAAGTTGAGCGTCCCAAACTCGATAATCGGTTGGGATTCCATGCACAAAAATAATCGGCACGCCCGAACCCTTTTCAAGGAAAAACAGGTTTGCATTTCCCGCTCGCACGTTAGACATTCAGATCTCGAGCTGAAACTCTGCTCTGGTATAAAAAGTTGAAACGGGATTTTGACGATAACTAAGAATAACTACGGCAGTTGCAAGACATCTCTTTCGAATTCGACGTTGAATCCCATTTTTTCGTACATAGGAGTAACACCGTCTCTAACCACAGTTTGCAATGTGAGATATTTACTTCCGCTTCTGGCAGCGTAACCTTCGGCGGTCATCATCAATGTTTTAGCTATTCCACGATTTCGCTTTTCCGGAAGTGTCCCCAGACAATATATTCCG
>DATLTL010000235.1:0-2025 GCA_035533635.1 Nitrososphaerales archaeon | reverse complement strand
TCTTCGGTATCACCGATTCTGTACGCTTCCTTTGATTTTTCCAGTATCATCCGCGCCTTGCAGAAAGAAGTCATCTGTTCCGCGAGAAGCAGGAAAGATTTTGAATCCTCGGACTCGTCATTCTTGAGTTCGGATTTTAGCACCGCAAGTGCTTGAACTGCCTCGGCGAAATAATCGATAGTACTTTGGGTGTTTTCGGAAAGGGACTCCTTTTCGGATTTTTCAATAAGAGATTCTGCTACGTAGAGATGAGCCCTTGATTGCCATCTTCTTGTGCCGGAGATGAGACTCGCAGCTTCCTTGTAAAGTTCCGAAGCTCTATCAAATTCTGATGCCCTGTGTGCCAATTTTGCCCGTTCTATATTCGTCCATGCTAACATGTACTTCGAAGGCGCAGCGTAATTGGTAAAATTTCCGGTTGATTCTCGAACCTTTTCATACGCTTCGTGCGCCTGGAGATAATGGAAGGCGCTCTGAGAGAAATTTCCTTCCTTGTCAAAGACCTGAGCGATACGCCAGCTTGACTCTGCAATTTTTTCATTCCAGCTTAATCGTCTGGATGTTTTGATAGCTTGATGAAAATATCTCTTCGAGATTCTCGAATTTCTTCGCTTTTCGGCTTCCTCAGCGCTACAACCCATCAACTCGTAACAGATATCACCAGCAAGAAGGGATGATTCAACCATTCTGTGCCTGAAGGCATCGTCTCGGTAATAGGCCCTGCTCTTCAGACAGTTATTGAGTGATTTGTTAAGAAGTTCGACTGCGCCGTTTTCCCGGGTCTTCGCATCCGAAATTGCCTGCATTGCAAGCTGCCGATAATATTCTGAGGCATGGAACAGAATATATCCAATGTTCACGAGTTTGTATCTTACCAGTCCAACCTTTCTGTTGTTGACTAGTTGTTCTGCCTTTTGCGCGAGATTTAGAGATCGCGCCATTAATCTCCTTCGTTTTGAAGGATCGGAATAGTTTGCAAGCTGCTGATAGAACTTTGCTATCCAAGATCCGCCCAGAAAATCACTTTCATACGTTGACCAAAGACTGAACCACTTCAGAGATTCTTCTCCTAGATCAACTGCTCTCTTTAGTCTGTCAACCGCTGGCTTCTTCTCCAGCAGCAAGGTCGCCTCCTTTGAATAGGTTCCCGCAAGGCTGTAAGCGCTCATTGCTTTGTAGATGTGCCACGATGTGCGTCTAGCGTAATCATACGAGCGTTGATAATGGGTGCGAGCTTCCTTGGACAATTCCAATATCTTATCTCCCTCGACATTCTCCGACTGACTTTCATAGCACAATCCATAATCCCAGTACGTAACTGATAGAAATGCTCTGAAGAAACCTAGTCTGATTCTAGTAGACATGGAAGGATTTCTACCCGAGATTTCCTTCAAGATTCTCCTTTCTTCGCGAACCAGTTGCTCGGTGGCTTTAGCCAGATTGGAGAGTGCTGCCCCTGTATCCCGCTCAAGTAAGAAATAGGAATACCCAATCCCATCATTTATGATACCCACAGGACCACTTAGATCGGAGTTTTCCTCGTGTTTTGTGACGAATTTGAGCGCCATTTCCCTGGTCTTTACCATTTGGCTCGGCGATCCTTTCTTTGATTTGATCAGGAAAGGCGTTATTCTTAGTTGTACCATCAGCCCGATAATAAATGGCAGAGACGTTCTAGATCTGCAGCTGGAAATGGCTGCTGAAGCATGCTGATACATTAGCTTTGCATTTTTTAATCTATTATATCCAATATAGTTGGGATAAAGCCAATGGATTAGGGCAAGAAGACTGTGACGAGCTGCAATCCCGTCAAGTTGGTAATCATCTAGAGTCTTGCCTTCATTGCTTACGCGAAGCTCGTGTTCTAGTCTGCTTCTGGATTCATGAAAGAACTTGATTGCCTGACCAGTTTTGCGAGCAGATTTTGAGAGAGCGTTTACCTCAGCATATAGCTCGAAGAAGACACTATCGATTTCTCGGCGGGTGATTTCCGCGTTTGTTCTAGGGGCGAACTGAGGAGCTGCG
>DATLTL010000234.1:0-8423 GCA_035533635.1 Nitrososphaerales archaeon | reverse complement strand
GGCTTCAGCTCTTTTCGGGTTGCAAAGTCGTTGTGGACATTGACAAAAATTCCAAGCAAATCTTCCTTCAGCTTTTCGTTGACGGCTTCTATTTCACCGCTAAAGGTTAGCGCGTCCGAGAAGCGATCTTCGATCCCGTATTTTCCCCACGTTCCCCTCTCACAGACGTAACGCTTCTTTCTCTCGTTTCGTGGCCGCTTCTCTCTAGGATATATGAAGACAAAATCTAGCCTGCGTAACTCCTTCAGCGTAGAATAGACGATGCTTGGAGGAAGGTGCAGATCTCTCGAAATCTCGTCCGCTGAGATTCCTCTAGCTCCGACCTCTCTAATGTGGTGCATGATCTTCCACGTGTTTTCTTTTGAGAGCACCTCAGCTTCGAGATAGGATCTTACAGGAAAGTGTGTCAGGTAGGTTTTTGCATTCGGTATCGACTTTACAGATTTGGTTGGATGTGTCGCAGCTGGCAAAACTTTGGTCATGTTTCATGAAAGTTCTGGAATTCTGAGAATTTGAGTTTTTCTAAAACAAAGATTTATGAGCGTAGAAATTGTGCGTTGGTTTTTGTGATTGACATTTTGTTACGAATTGAACCCTTTAGACCAATTTTGACGCAAGCAGTGTATTGCTGTTTGCCTTAACGCTCACATACATACTGAACACAACTGAATGACATTTTTTCAAAATGAATCGCAGCTTATGATCTAGAAGACAAGCTCTACAAGACGTCATGTAGCACAAAGAAGATTTTGAAAATTAGAATTGTTCATCCCTGATTACTCTTCTTTGCTTTTTGCAGGCACTATTCTCTGCCTCCTTACTGGAGCTCTTCTCCCTCTCGGGTTCAAGGAGGCGAGGTGGACAACCATCCTTTCATTCGGACCAATGGTGCTGGGTTCTATCATGGCGATGGCCCTGTCCCTGCGCATAATTCTTACCGGGTCAGTGCTTATCATCAATTCTCCGGTGCTCGCTCCAATACATGGCTCTCTCATGGAGCTTCGCGTGAGTGGATTTGGAGCCTTTTTCATATTCATGATCGGCCTTGTGACACTCTCGGTTTCCATCTACTCGATAGGATATTGCAAACAATACTTCGGGAAACACAGTCTGAAAGGGTTGGGCTTTCTAGCCAACATTTTCGTGCTTTCGATGATACTGGTTCCAGCGGCGAACGACATATTCGCATTTCTCGTTTTCTGGGAGACGATGTCTCTCTCTTCCTTCTTTCTCGTGATATACGAACAAAGCGGAACAAGTGTAAAGTCCGGCTTGACATATATCGTGATGACGCATTTTGGAACGGCGTTTATCACCGCAGCCTTTTTGCTGTTGTATTCTTACACTGGAAGTCTTTCGTTCGACTCATTTCGGAATCCTGTGCTGCCTCTGCCAATCTTCGTGAAAGAAGTCGTACTCGTACTTGCCCTAATTGGATTTGGGTCAAAGGCGGGCCTCGTGCCGCTACATATCTGGCTTCCGCAGGCGCATCCTTCAGCTCCCAGCAACGTGTCTGCGCTAATGTCCGGCGTAATGATCAAGGTGGCGATCTATGGTCTTGCACTCGTAACACTCAACTTCGTTGACCCAAGTACTTCTGGATTGGCGTGGCTGGGTATGCTAATGGTTATCGCTGGTGCAGTATCATCGCTCATTGGAGTCCTATACGCATCGGTAGAACACGATCTGAAGAGAGCACTAGCCTACCACAGCGTGGAGAACATCGGAATAATCGTCCTAGGATTGGGTCTTTCCGTGGTCTTCATGTCTTACGGTTTGACGGCCCTTGCTGCTCTAGCTCTGCTTGCTAGCATGTACCACTCGCTGAATCACGCACTCTTCAAGAGCCTTTTGTTCATGGGCGCGGGCTCGGTTATTTCCAGCACAAACACGAGAGACCTGAACCGCATGGGCGGGTTGGCTAGAGTGATGCCCTGGACTTCGCTCCTCTTTCTTGTAGGTTCGATTGCGATAGCAGGTCTGCCTCCATTGAACGGTTTTGTGAGTGAATGGCTCACGATGCAAGCACTACTGTCATCTTACCAGGTGCCAAATGTTGTGCTGCAGGTCTCTATCAGTTTCGCAAGCATTGCGTTCGCACTAACTCTGGGGCTTGCGCTCGCCACATTCGTAAAACTGTTCGGGATTTCCTTTCTCTCTAAACCCCGTTCAGAGGAGGCCCAGAACGCCAAGGAGTCTCCAAAGATAATGATCGTGGGAATGTCGATTATCGGCTTCGCCTGTGTTGTTCTTGGAATCCTGCCGTTTATAGCCACGAGACTAATCGCAGCGTCTTTCGGTTTCAATCCGAGCCTCGTGAGTGCTGCCTCTCCATTCGGTGCCTTAACTATATCATACAATGTTGCCGGAGTGAATTCGGTGAGCGGCATGTCAATGCCAGAAGTGGTGATCCTCATGGGATCAGTCTCAGCATTACTGCTGGGATTCATCTTGGCTACGAGCCGCGGCAGAAAGACCACCAGGAGAGTGTACGGCACTTGGGATAACGGCTTTGGGGCGCAAGATGAGCGCATGGAACAAACTGCTAGCTCACTTTCGAGGCCTCTTCGGACGGTGTTCAGCGGGCTATTCCGACCTCATACAGACGTACACAGAGAGTACTACTCCGAGACAAACCACTACATCAAGAAATCTGTCCGCATGGAATCTCACATGAGAGATTTCTTCGAAGAGAGAATCTACTCTCCCTTTACGCGTGCTGCCCTAAAGACACTCGATACAGTTCGCAGGATTCAAACAGGGAAGATTAACTCGTACCTGCTATACATCATGATGATTCTGGTCCTATTCCTCGTTATGGTGGCCGTGACAAAGTGATGGCAATTTACGATTTGGCGTTGGCAGTGAAATACGTTCTGGAAGTGCTCCAAGTTTTCTTGATACTAGCTCTCGCACCACTCGTGACCGGAATAATGCGAAAGGTCAAGGCCAGAACTCAAAAGAGGAGAGGCTCGAGCGTCCTTCAACCGTACTACGAGCTTTCGAAGCTGATGAAGAAGGACGAAGTCGTCTCTGACCAGAGCTCGTGGATATTCCGTTACGCTCCTTATGTCATGCTTGTGTCAACGATTACAGCGGCACTCTTTATCCCAGTGTTCTTGCCATTCAGCCCTTTCAGTTCCGTCGGAGATATCCTTGTGGTGTTGGGCCTATTCGCACTTGCAAACTTCTTCGTGATGCTTGCAGGTCTCGACACGGCGAGCGCCTTCGGTGGACTGGGAAGCAGTAGGGAGATGATGATGTCCGCACTAATCGAACCCGCGCTCTTCATCACGATATTTGTTGTTTCGCTCACCCTCGGCGGCACCAATCTTACTGCTCTTGTTGGCGCATCTACCTCCACGGGTCTCGTCATTGCGCCAAGCATGCTCTTTGCTCTGATCGCGTTCGCGGTAATATTCCTCGCAGAGACTGGAAGACTTCCCTTTGACAATCCGGCAACACATCTTGAGCTTACAATGATTCACGAAGCCATGGTGCTCGAATATTCTGGAAAGGGACTTGCCATGGTCCAGTGGGCGCAATCGATAAAGCAACTGATACTCTTGACTCTCATTGTAAACCTGTTTTTCCCGATCGGAATGCCAGTAGATATCGGCAATGCGACAATATCGTCCGTAGCGTTGAGTATTGTTTCGTATCTATCGAAAGTGGCGCTTCTCGCTGCAATCATGGCTTTGGCCGAGAGTAGGGTCGCAAAGTGGAGGATGTTCCGACTCCCTGACTTGCTTTCAGTGGCCATAGCTAGCTCGATGGTCGGCGTAGTCTTTCACTTTTTGTAATGGGATGAATTGACATGCAAATCCAACTCAACGACCTGCTGACATTATCTTCTGCAGCCCTGTTGATAGCAACCTTCGGAGTATTGGTGCGGAGAGGATTCGCTGGTTGGCTTAGCGCCTATCGCTATCAGTCGATTGTTCTAGCAGCGGTTACCGCTTTGATCGCTTACACAACAGGTGTGTGGGAGATATACCTAGCAGCGTTGCTGACAGTTGCGATAAAGGCAGAAATAATTCCGCGACTACTCGTGTGGGCGACCCGTAACATCAAGAGTGAGTTCAAGGTCGAGACAAATCCGTACATCAGTCTGAGGCTTTCAGTTCTAATCTCGGCCCTACTTGTTGTAATATCGTATGGCCTCACAAACCAAATTCTTGCAAACTCTGGTTTGAATCGCGTTGCAGTGACGTACATACCTGCGTCGGTTTCTCTGTTCTTCATCGGACTTTTCGTGATGGTCAGTAGAAGAATGGCCCTGAGTCAAATTGTCGGTCTATTGATACTGGAAAACGGACTCTTCCTCTTTACTACGGCGCTCACTCCCGGTGTCTCGCTGATAATCGAAGTAGGAATACTTGCCGACATCATTGTCGCAGTCACAGTCTCATCAATACTTCTGTTCAGGATGAACCAGACTTTCGATACACTCGACATTAGCAACTTTGAGAAATTGAGGGATGATTGAAGCAATGATCCATTGGAACTTTCTAGATCTGATACAAAATGGCTATGTCATTCCAGCCAACGAATTGATTCTATCACTGCTCGCGACACCTGCAATAGCAGCGGTCCTGATCACGCTAGTGCGGAACAAGCGCGCGGCAGAAGTGGTTACTCTCGCTTCAGCTTCACTGGTGCTAGTTCAGACATTGATCCTGGTTGCCGACATCCTCAGCGAAAAACAAATCTCTGCATTTGGGAATCTGTTCTATCTTGACGCACTGGGAGCAATCATCATGCTTCCAATATCGGGTGTCGGCTTTGTCGCTGCGTTCTATTCAATCAATTATATTGGAAGACAATACGGGCGCGGCATAGTGGATGACAGACACCTCATCCGATACTACCAGCTCTTCAATGCCTTTGTGTTCACCATGCTTCTTGTTCCAGTCTCGAATAACATGGGGCTCATGTGGGTGGCGCTTGAAGCAACCACGCTAGTATCCGTGCTTTTGATAATGCTGTACACAAATGCAGGTGCAATAGAAGCAGCATGGAAATATCTCGTAATTGCGACAGTGGGCCTTTCACTGGCGCTTTTTGGCATTGTCTTATTTTCCTACGCGAACGTGGCGTCATTGCTTTCTTCCTCAGGATCGGGAACCGCGCCCAATCTTAACTGGACGGACATGGTCGCAAATGCCAAACTTTTGAATCCGGATATCGTAAAATTCGCGTTCATCTTCATCCTCATCGGGTTTGGAACAAAGGCTGGTCTCGCTCCGATGCACTCCTGGCTTCCTGACGCGCACAGCGAGGCCCCGACGCCCGTGAGTGCACTTTTGTCTGGCGTGTTGCTCAACTGTTCAATTTACGCAATATTGAGATTCGACATCATAACTTCCGGAGCACTCGGGTCGGCGTTCTCGAGTCTTTTGCTTCTCATTCTCGGCACAGTCTCAATGGGTATAGCAGCGGCTTCGATATACTTCGCGAAGGACATGAAACGGATGCTAGCCTACAGCAGCGTCGAGCACATGGGCATTATCACAATTGGAATTGGGTTCGGAGGATTTTTGGGGCTGTTTGGCGCATTGTTCCACATCATAAACCACTCGATCGCAAAGCCGCTGATGTTCTTTGCCAGCGGTACGATAAGCCAGAAGTACGAAACAAAGGCCATGTCGGAGATCAAGGGGATCATCAAGACAATGCCCGTCACCGGCGTCCTCTTTCTGATTGGAGGGTTTGCCCTAGTAGGGATCCCGCCGTTCAACATATTCGCAAGTGAGTTCTTGATATTGACTTCGGGATTCGCTAGCGGTCAATTTCTTGCGGTTGCTCTTTTCCTCATATTCTCGATTATAATTTTTGCAGGACTAACTAAGCACTTGATACCGATGGTCTTCGGACATCCAGGGGATTCAAAAAGGAAGCCGCCGGCTGAAGTGTTTGGAAAAAAGAATGAAATGGGTTTGTTTGCCGTCGTACCCATGGCAATCCTCGCGATATTCCTAATCGTGCTAGGGTTCTACATTCTGCAACCTCTTCAAACGCTGATCCTCGACGCAATACAAGTATTCAGTCAGGGCTAGGTTGGTGCAAAGTGGTAACGAAAGAAGAAACAAAGGAACAATTTGACACTTCCGCATTAGGAAATGCGATACTCACCAAGCTTGGCAATAGAGTGAGAAAAATAGTTACTCTAAATGGAAATGAGCTTCACGTTCATCTCGAAAGTAAGAGTACCATCCCTGAAGCTTGCGATTTCGTCTGCCATGAGCTCAAAGCAAAACTGGCGACAATAATATGCGCGGACGAGCGGCAGCTTTGCAGCGCGTTCACACTAAGGTATGTTTTCGAAAAGAGTGGTGAGGACGACCTGTTCATAGTCCTGACTGCAATGGTAGGTGGAACCGAAGGCACGACAAGCGAGGAACTGTCTTTTCCTAGTATCGCTCTTCAGATTCCGTCGGCTGCACTTTACGAGAGAGAAATTAAGGACATGTTCGGGTTATTGCCTGTTGGTAATCCAGATACTAGACAGCTCGTTCTCCATGAGCAGTGGTCCAAGGACATCCACCCATTGAGGAAGGATTTCGCTCAAGAGACAAAAGTTGCGAGAGTGGACGGCAAATATCAATTCACCAAAGTAGAGGGCGAAGGAGTATTCGAGATCCCTGTGGGGCCTGTTCACGCGGGCATCATCGAGCCGGGGCATTTCAGGTTTAGTGTCTTGGGTGAGTACATCATCAACCTCGAGACTCGCCTATTCTATACTCACAAGGGCACAGAGAAATTGGCTGAAAGCATGAAGCTCGACCAAGTCCTGCTTCTCAGCGAGCGGATTTCAGGAGACGAAGCTGTTGCAAACTCTACTGCTTACTGTCAAGCTCTCGAAAGAATTGCGAAGGTGAAGATTCCAATTAGGGCAACCCAGACGAGGACAATTTGCGCAGAAATGGAGAGGGTGTACAACCATCTCGGCACTCTCGGCGGTATGGCAACAGACGTGGGATATAGCTACGGCGCTGCGAGGCTCAACATTCTCAAGGAGAGGATGATGCAACTCAATGAGAAGGTGACTGGAAGCAGGCTATTGTTCGGAGTCAACAGGATAGGAGGAGTGGGCGTGGAATTAAAAGAAGACAAATTGCTACTGATCAAAGGAGCGACGAGCGAAGTGTTGCAGGATTTCGAGAGGGTAATATCCGCTCTGAGGGGCACGGGATCGGTGATTGACAGGTTCCAAGGTACCGGTATCATAACCAGAGAGGTTGCCACGGATTTAGGGCTGGTGGGAATCGCTGCAAGGTGCGTGGGCGTAGATGTTGATACGAGAAGAAATCATCCATACGCAGCATACGGTTCGCTCCGTCCTGACGTTCGTTACAGCACACCACTAAAACGTACTGAGAATGAGGTAATGCTCCAGAAGCGGCGTGGAGACGCTCTGTCGCGGTTTGACCTAAGGGCGACAGAGGTCCGGGACTCGATTGGAATGATGAACGAATTAATCGCAAATCTGGATGGCGATGGTGAACTTACAGTAGATATTGGCGGAAGACTTCATCCCTACGAACATGCAATGGGCTACGCGGAATCGCACAGGGGGCAGACCATTCACTGGGTGATGATTGGCGAAGATTGTGATTCGCTCTTCAGGTACAAGGTAAGAACGGCTTCGTTCGTCAATTGGTTGGCTATTGAGCAGGCGGTACTCAAGGACATTGTGGCCGATTTCCCGCTTGTGAACAAGAGTCTGGACCTTTCTTATTCAGGGAATGATTTGTGATGAGCAGCGATAATACTAGGAATAAGCTCAAAACAGATCGCTCTAAAGGCGATAAGAAGTTTGGAGATATTCTCGGCTACAAAGTTGAAACGATCAAGGAACCGCACATCAGCACAACTGCTTCCCCAGCAGCTCGTGGAAGTGTGTCATTAGTCAGATCTAATTCGCAATCCGTTGACCGCCTTGATAAGATAAGAGATATCTGCGCGCCGAAGGCAATCGGACTAACATCTTCGCAAGTATCTTTGGACATGGGTAAGTGCATTTTGTGCGGCAGGTGCAGAGACGCTGCTCCTGATTCATTTGAAGTAAAGTCAAATTTTGCACTACCAGTCAGGGAAAGAGCTGATCTCGTAGAGCAATGGAATTTCGAGATTGTGCCGCCTGATGTTGAAAAGGCTGCATCACATCAAGCAATCAGCAGTGAACTTAAGGACAAGATATCCAAGACACTCGGAAGGTCGCTTGAGGTACGTGAGGTTGATGCTGGTTCGTGCAATGGGTGTGAAGTTGAGATCAACGCGCTCAACAACCCGATCTACGACATCGAGCAATACGGCATTCATTTTGTATCTTCACCACGACACGCTGACGTGCTCCTTGTCACTGGACCTGTCTCGAGAAACATGGAAATCGCACTAAAGAGAACCTATGAAGCTACACC
>DATLTL010000233.1:0-3438 GCA_035533635.1 Nitrososphaerales archaeon | reverse complement strand
AAGGTATGGGACAACGCAAATTGCCAGGAGAAACATCTGGAACCACCAGAAAAATGGTAAGCCGCCGAGCTCTGGATTCACCCTGTTGTAAATCGGCAAGTAGATGTTGATTGCTATCGGGACTGCCAACAAAAGAGCAAGAACAATTTTGACCGAAGAATTGTTTTGCACGTTCTCAGCAGACAAAGATCTCTTCCTATTAAACATTTCAGATTTTTACCTCGAATTTAGGCGTGAAGCTCTGTTAGGCGCTTCGCTAATCAAAGAGCCCTAATTAGAATCGCGCGTAGGCTTCTTCGAGTTCAGATACCAGTTTCTTCTTCCAATCGCCAAAACCGCCAGGCGAGCTCGGATATTTTAGGTTGTGCGCGATCAAGGCTTCACTTTTCTTTGCTGTGTACTGTAGCCCTCGTGCGAGATCTGGGTGCGCGGCAACTCTTGCGAGCATTGCAGGATTCAGGAGCTTCAGCTTGCCGAACTTTGGATGCTCTCTATTTACTATGGCCCTGACGTCATCCTCGGAAAGGAAGTACTTCATGCCGTAGCTAATCTGCTCGTTAGTGAGAGTCTGAAGATATCTTCGCAGTATCTCGAAACTGGCCATCTGGAACCCGTAGAGGTTCATGTAATCAATGTTGTACTGCCAAAGGCTTTCTTCGCTCGTGTTGTTCGCTTCAAGAGCTTGTGCCACTATTTTTCCTAGTATTACGCCAGCATAAATGGCAGGGCCCATACCGCCAGCATCTATTGGTCTAGCCATCCAACCCGCGTCTCCAACCATCGCGTAGCCGTTCGCTACGAGGCAATCGTTGTGCCTTCTCACCGAGACCTGCCAGCTTCCCTTCGTATTCCCGGCGTCGTTTTCGTCTTGCGATTGAACCGGGTTCTTTAGCGATTTGTTTTGCCTCACATATTCGTCGATCAAACTCTGCAGTGTGTCTTTCTTGCCGTGTTTTGCGTTCCTCTTGTCCAAGGCGCTCTTCTGAACGCCCAAGCCGATGTTGACCTTGTTCTTGCCCTTTGCAAAAGTCCAGCAGTTGTGTACGCTGAATAGTGGCGTGAAGTCTCCAGCCGAGTTGATATCATAGACGGGACCAGAATATTTCTCGCGACCGAGTTTTCTGATCCTGAGATAGATACAACCGTCGCCAACAAAGAACCCATTCCTCTGGTTAGCCTTCGCCTTAGCCAGATTCTCGCCCAAGAACCCTGCTTGATAACCGGACACAATTAGTGCCCACGCATTTTTCTTCTTGATGAGTTTTATTGAACCGACAACATTGATTCCAGCCAATAATACCCAGAGATCAACCACTAGGCTTCGGGAAACAGTAGTATAGGAACGCTTGTCAGATCGCCCGCCTTTTCTATGTAAAATGCTGCCGTCGCCAAGATACATCCCTTGAAGCAAGGAGATCTTCTGTTCTCTCGATAAATTATGTGTCCAAAATGGAAGTTTCTTACTGTGAGAGCCGACTCCAAAACACTTCGCAAACAGTGTGCCAAGAAGTGAATTTGTAATCTCTATGTTGTGGCATCGTTTTCGGCCTTCTCTTCGCGAATCCCACAACATCCAGTGGTAGCCTAGTCTGTCAAGTAACTGGGTAATTCGGGCTACGAGTTTTTCACTGGTGTTTGAGATTGTGACATGTCCTCTCTTTATGCAACCTTCCGAAACATACCAGCCGCACAGTTCTAGAAAATCAGAATTGAGCTCTATCTTTGCAGGCAACTTCGTTCCTTTGGGATGTTTTGCAAAACCGGTGGTCCTCACATAGCTTCCATCGGCCGCCCTTCCATGGTAGCGTTGCGTGCTGATCTTAACGTGAATATACTCTTCGTCTCGGATTCCCTCACAATATTCCGAAATATCTAGTTCTTCGCGAGCAGGTTCAGTGGCTTTTGGCAATGGAAACACAAGATAGTCTCCTTTCCCACGCGTCGCGTGAGTAGATCTAACAAGATCTTCTGCATTCTTCCAAGACTCCCCATATCTTGGGTTCCAAACCCTCACAAGATGATCCGGCGTTAGGCGAATTGCATAGTTTAGCATGGCCGGCGTGATCGAAACGAGTTCTCCTTCAAACTGCCTCACGTTTGTATCGGCCACAGGAATCCATCCCATCGATGTGAGAACTTCATCGCCCAGCTTCACATCTTGTATTGGCTTCACACTGTTCTGACAGACAATTGGGGTATCTGGAGCCAGACAATATCCACCGGGAGCAAGATACTGATCCAAGTGAATTATGGCGTACCTTGAATCAAACCATGTTGGGTCCTCGGCGCCAGTTTCAAATTCGAAAATGTACCGACCCGTGCTTTCTAGATCGTCTCTGTCAATCTCAATATCAATGTTTGATTTGATTGGAAGCGTCCTTCGTAGAGTGGTTGCCGAGCCCGCTGAGTCTATGACTACGCGCGCAGTTTTCTTGAAGGGCGTGTTGTTTTTTGTGTCCCTGCCGATCACACCGCGGACGTAGCCGTCTTCTGCAAAGACGTCGTCAATCGTAACATTGAACGCGAACTCGACGCCGAGCTTCTTTGCATCCTCGACCTGCCTTTTCGGCATCAGTTTTCTGTTCAGAGTGTATCCTTCGCCGTCGAACAATACCTTGGTTTCGTGGTCCGGCGAGTAAACCAGCACGCCTTCAACTGGATGTTCAAGCTCTGGAGTGCCGTACCTTATTCCGAGGTTTTCGAAGATATAGTCGACGCTCCTCTTGCTGACCGCGTCGCCGCAGGTCCAGCCGTTTATTGTCTTCCTGCCGGGCTCGGTCGGGGGATTTCTATCTACAACGAGCACTCTGGCTTTCTGCTTGGAGTGAACGCCAATCGAAGCTGCGGTAATGAGCCCCGACATGCCACCGCCCGCAATGATCACGTCATAATCGTAATTTGTCATTTTTAATACACGCTCTTGTTTTGTTCTCCATGAATCCCCAAAGTATCTATATGAAGACTTTGGATATCAGCGGGATGCCTAGCGGATAATAAAAGCTTCACTTTCTTATGCCTCAAACCATGCTTAAATTCTCGAACAAAGTGCATGGTCAAAAGTGAGATCGCTTTTTGGAAATTGGTGACGTATACAGGAAGATCTACGACATCATTTTCCACAGACCCATGAACTTTTCTTTCATTGACAATCACGCCTCGGGCTCGGCCCGCATCTTGAGCAAGAGAGATGTGAACTGGCTCGCTAGGAAGGGAATTAAGGCGATCGTCGCGCTGACCGAGATCACGGCGCCCAGCTCGTGGATAGAAGGATCTGGCATCGATTACAAGCACGTTCCTGTGAAAAATCACTTTGCGCCAACTCTCGCTCAAATTGAAGATTGTGTTGATTTCATGGAGAGAAACGTGCAGAAGGGCAACAAGGTCCTCGTACACTGCGCAGCTGGCAAGGGAAGGACCGGCACCATCCTTGCTGCATAT
>DATLTL010000232.1:0-2730 GCA_035533635.1 Nitrososphaerales archaeon | reverse complement strand
CAGAGATTTATTCAATGATCAGAGCGAAGGGGTGCATCACAACGCCTCATCCGGGAGAATTCAAGAGAATCTTTGGCATGGAGGTGGGAGATTCGCTAGATCAGAAGATCTATGCGACCAAAGAAAAGGCTTCAGAATTCGGAATGACAATTGTTCTGAAGGGATATGAAACTGTAATTACTGATGGAGCATCAGTTTACGTTAACAAGACGGGCAGCCCCGCCATGACATGCGGAGGGATCGGCGACACACTTTCGGGAGTGATAGGATCTCTACTTGCGCAAGCCCGGGGTCCAGATCTAAAGTCGGTCGAAATAGCTGCCGCAGCTTCGTACATTGTGGGTCAGGCGGGGAGAAGGGCGGCGGAGATCAAGGGCTTTCACATCGTATCTTCAGACATCATTGAGCAGATTCCGACTATCCTGAAACCATTTGACAGCACTGTCTGAACGGGAGTTTCGCATTCAGCTTTGACAACCGCTGGCGAAGATCCGAAGTTCGGTTTGAAGGAAGATTGGCCTTCAATCCAGAAAACGCTCGAGGAAATTGTTCCAGTTTACGACAGAACAAATCGCTACATCTCGCTGGGAACTGATCTGAAGCTTAGAAGGAAGGGGTTAGAGCTTCTGGAGAAATCTATCGGCAAACCATCTTTTCGAATACTCGATCTGGGCTGCGGAACAGGTAGAATGTCTGTGGAGCTTCTTGCAGATATTCCGATCGAGAAAGAATTCTGCGTACTTTTAGATCCGATCAAAAAGATGATGGAAGTGGCAAGATTCAAAACTGGACTTGAGGGTTTTTTAGCAGTTTTCGAGAACACGCCTTTCAGAGCTGGCGTATTTGACGCGGCGATGGCCGGATTCGCGATAAGAGATGCGAAGAATCTTTCAAAAGCCATCGAAGATGTAAGCAAACTCTTGAAAACTGGCGGCAAGTTCTTGATAGTCGATCTTTCGAAGCCAGATTCGGAGCTCAAAACTTCCGTCATAGGATTCTACTGGCGAGCATTCGCTCCAATGCTAGCTTTTTTCTCATCCGGAATGTTGGGTCTAAAGTTTGCGGCGCTCGCAAAAACATTCCAAAGGCTACCAAAGAATTCCGAACTTCTTTCTCTTTTGAAACATTCTGGATTCAACGTAGTTACTGCAGAGTATTCGATGATGGGTGGCGTCTGCCTCTTGCTTCTCAGCAAAGAATCCGGAAACAACTTTCATTGAAGGAAGATTATGATCGCAGCGATTCCAAGCAATTCGATAAAACATCTCGGGTCATCAAGGCAGTGTGTGCAATAGTGACTTTTTGTTCTTCAAATAGTTCAGCTCACTGATTCACATAGAAAACAATGCACGCAACGACAGCAGTAGTCGCACACTATGATCAAAAAGAGCTTTAAACCTTATTCAATCTGATCAGAAGCATAAAGAAATTAGCCACCGTCTGATTCTCCAAGAACTTCATCTTCGGAAATCTCTGATATCTTCCCGCGCATTATCGAGGGAACAATGGCAATCATCGTAAGTCCTGAGCAAACATAGAAGACCAGATGGAGCGAGCTAACGAATTCTGAGATGAATACTGGATCTGAAGACAGGTTCGATGTCCCAGAAAAGATGGTCTGAAGCACCGATCCGGGGATTATGATACCCATGATCAAGAAAGCAAACGCTCTGCTAAAACTGTTCCCAGTTTGAATAAATGTGCTATTTACAGCAGACGCGACTCCTCTGCGTGAGGGTGCTACCGAGCTGATAACAGCGGCTCGGTTGGGAGCCATGAAAATCCCGTCACCAGCTCCGATTAGACCCAGAGAAAGTGCAAGCATCAGAAAGGTCGTCGTTGCGCCAATCTGTGCGAGAAGGAGGAAGCCGACGGAAGTCACCGAAAGCCCGAGAGTTGTATAAAATCGAGTTCCACCTCTGTCGGAAAGGAAACCGCTTATCGGGCCGAAAACTGAACTCGATATTGCGTTCGGCAGAAGGAACAGCCCAGCAACCAGCGGATCCAAACTCATCGTTGGCCCTTGTAAGTACGAGGTCATGACGAGAAGAACACATCCTCTAGCAAGTGAGTTTAGAAATGTAGCTAGTGTTCCGCCAGTAAACGTACGAATTCTGAAAAGTGTCAGGTTGAGCATCGGGTTTTCAACGCGGTTTTCGATCATTACAAAAAGTGCAAACAATGCAATGCCTCCGGTGACAAGTGAGATAAAGTACGAAAACTGGAGCGATCCTAGAGCATACAATGAAATTCCTGCAAGCAGGATTGCTAGACTGGCGGCGAAAGTTATGTTTCCTAGAATGTCGACCTTTGTATTTGTGTCGAGTGATCCCAACTCTCGTAGCTTATAATGGGACCACAAGGTTCCGAATATTCCGATTGGGACATTCACCCAGAAGATTGCTTGCCAACCTCCCACCGTAGTCAGAAAACCGCCGAGAACCAAGCCTCCCGCCGCCCCAGCGACCTGACTTACTCTGTTAATACCGAGCGCCCTTCCCCTCTCATTTTTTGGGAAGGAATCAATGATGATTGCAGCGCTGTTTGAGACTAGGAAGGCGCCGCCTACTCCCTGAATCATTCTGAAGATGACAAGCTGTATCCCGTCTTGGGACAAACTGCAGAGTGCTGATCCGACGGTGAATATTAGAAATCCTAGATTGTACAGCTTTACTCTTCCAAACATGTCGGCAAGTCTTCCAAAATTGACCAGAAGACAAGCCAAAACTA
>DATLTL010000231.1:0-3813 GCA_035533635.1 Nitrososphaerales archaeon | reverse complement strand
GAAAACCGCTCGCTTGAAAAGAAGTATTCAGAAGTTCTCTCCAACAAGGTCTCTGCAGGCTTTAGGTGATCCATAAGGTTGATCTCAGGAATTTCACTCCCTTTGATTTCGACTATCCTGTCACTGGTTTCATGGCTATGGCTCAATTCTTTTACTTCAACTTTCTCTGATTACTAACGTAAACTGATTGCTTCTTCCGCTCTTCCATCCGCTGTTGCTAATAGTTGACTAAAAAAGGAAGAAGTCTAAGCGATTTTTCGGAATAACGTAATTAAGTATTTCTGCAAGGATAGCTGAAAAGAACCAAAACCAGTACTTGCCAATTCTTTCTTTTAGAGCGGAAAGATCTGTATTTCGCGTTGTATTTCGTCTCGGTTTAGGCTCTATCTGAAAAGGTGGCAAATCAAAGAGAAACCTCTGAAGTTACTTTGCAAGATGAAAGTCTTTTCGGTTATGAGCTATTTATCCGATGTCGAATAAATAGCCGTGTCTCTGTCATTTGGGCGGCTTTATCGTTATTTCGATTTCTATTTCGAAACAAATTAGGAAAAATCTCAAACGATTACATTTAATATATGAAATGTTTTGGAGTTTCATCATGGAACGCGAAAGAGAAAGAAACGTCTCCTTTGACGAATATCAGTCAAAGCTAGACTTTGAGCAGAAAATGATAGCTGAAAGGCTGAAGGCGAAGAGAATAGTTAGGAAAGAAGAAGCAGAGAGCCAGTGGAACGGGCATGGCTTTGTTTACTATCCTCCAAACTGGCCGTTGAAAATGATACGTATCTTCTACGAAGACATACCTCCTGGCGGGCACAACATTGAACACAAACACCGCGAGGAAGCTGTCACCTACATAGTAAGCGGAAGAGGTCATTCATTTATCGGTGGCACAAAAGATGATGAAAGGGCTACAACCATGGGCCAGCGAATCGACTGGAAGGCAGGAGACTTTCTCATGGTGCCATCAGATATTTGGCACGTGTTCTACAACGATGATGAAAACGAGTGGGCGAGATTCATGGGAATACTGAATCCTGTTCTAGAATACATTGGTCTTGCCACTACTCTACACCACGGCAGTGAGGGTAGAAACATCACACCGCCAAAAGAAATTCAAGATCTTTTGGCGTCAAAAAAGAAGAAGAACATCTAACAGGCCAACATTTTTTTTGAGTGTGCATGGAGATCTGCGCAATTGACTTGCCGGCGCAGTTTCTCTCCCACGCTCTAATTTTGTATCGTCTTTCAAGCATAGTATACATTAATTCGCTAATGAATGGCTGTTCCTCATTTTCTAGAGACTAATCCATCCGCTCTGGAAAATCTGGTGCATATCGAATATTGCAGGCGTATTGGAAATTACGTGGCCGCTTTTGTAATCGAAACTGGGACGTGGCAGTCGATTGCGGAGCTGACATAATCCAAGTTGTCAGGATCCATAGAAACTAGCGCGTTAAAGTTGATTCCCTGTTTGCGTCCCTTACCTACTTTTTTTGCGAACCTTCCCCCGTCGCCTTGGCAAGCCAAGACCTCTGGATGAACTAGCTCTGTAACTCTTGCATTGGCACTGACCTTCTTGCCGTAAGCGGTCTCTATGTCGACCAAATCCCCGTCTTGAATATTCTTCCTCTTCGCAGTTTCTGTATTTATCCAGACATCATCAGTCCTTCTCTTCTTTGCTAGCTGGACTAGTAGCGCATTCGAGCTGGTAAACGTGAAGGCTTGCGTCGGTACCTTAAAGTTGACCAATACCATGTCAAACTTTTCATTCCTTTTTGTCTGTACAGCGCAGGGTTTCCAATCCGGCAGAGTCTGGTAGTCATCTACTTGCCAAGGAATCCCCAATTGCCTCGCCACACGGTCAACCTCTTCTCCCGCTTTTTTCATGAACTCAAAATAGATGTGGAGTCTAGGACCTGGAAAAGCTCCGCGATACATTTTTTCCACGGTCTTTTCTCTTACCAGAAGGCCGTCTTTGATGAACCAATCTATGCCATACTCCGCGCCCAATCTGGACTTTAGCCTACGATCGACCATCTCTGGGAAAGTGTATTCCTTCGATGGCTCTAGCTTGTAGGGGTCTTTCAGGTTCCACAATCTGTTTGTTGCATCATTGACTTCGTCCAAGAAACCAACGCGCTTTGCCAGCTCTAGTAGGATCTCGCCTGGATTCTTCAGCGGCCCCCATGGAGTTTCAAATGGAGTGGGCACAACGGGTTTTTGCCCGTTGAAGAACCAGGGTTTCGAACCGGCATAATTCCAACCCGAGGCTCCTATCGAGAGTCGTTCCAAATAGTTGGTATCAGGCAGGACAATATCGGAAAACTCTGCACTCTCATCCAGCTCTTGTGAAATTGACACCATAAACTGGAGCTTTCTCAGATATTCTTCGATTACGAATACCGAGGTCTTTGCAAAATTACTTCTGATTTGAATTAGCATCTCCGGGACGTATGGCGATTTCATTACGTCAGGCTCCAAGACTGCCTTAACAAAGAACGGCCTGCTGTAAACCGCGACAGGGAACATCTCTAGAAGATCAACTGATTCTGAAGGAACGACCTTTCTAGGCGGATAGTAAGCCCAATAATGCCCTCCGATCTGGGAGGGAACCATCACTTGGAGTCCATCTTCTCCTGTCTTAACATCTGAGACCCGAGCACCCAATAGCCCTCCGGGTACATCTATTCCGCCAATCAAGACCTGCAGAGTTTCTACAGCGAGTCCTGACAGCATCGAGTGTTTGTGGGCGCTAAGTCCACGATAATACGCAATCGACGCCGGCCTGTAGGCAATTTCTTTGCCGCCGATTTTGATAGTTCCGCCAATGTTTGCAGCCTCGCCGAATTCTCTCGCAATTCTCCGTATTGTGTCTGCTGGAACGGTGGTTATCTTTGAGACCATGTCAGGAGTGTACTTGCGCACATGATCCTTGAGCAGCTGGAAAGCTGGTTTGCACTCCACACCATTAACGGTGAAAGTACCCTCAAGTGTGTAATCGCTGACAGGTTGGTCGAAGGTCGTGGGTTTTCTTTCTGCCGAGTCCCAAATCAATGGTTTGCCGGAGCTTGGGTCTCTCACATAGAGTTCATCGGGCCCGATAAGGTAAGGCGCATTTGTCCTCTCCTTCAGGAATTTTGCGTCGTAGATTTTGTATTCGTTAACCAATAAATTGATGAAACATAGCGCTAGAGCGGCGTCAGTTCCTGGAAGTACCGGGACCCACTCTTCTGCCTTTGCCGCCGCGTAAGATCCGACCGGGTCAATGGAGACGACCTTGATGCCGCCTGGACGCTTATCCGCGATTTCAGCAGCCGCGCCCATGGTTTCTTGGTTCACTACCGCGCCATATTGAGAGCCAAACAACAAGAGGTACTTTGTGTACACCGCGTCGGGGTCTGCCTCGAATGCACCTTCAGTTGCAAGATGTATGTTGTGAACATTATTTCCGCAGTAAAATCCTGCAGAAAATGGCTTCGCCTCTGTCCCAAATGCGAGACACCAAGGCTCCATGACCTCTCCACGCGCCCACATGTCAAACGTGGCAAAATAGAGCAGCCTGGGATCTTTATTCCTGATTATTTTCAGCTTCTCAGCAATCGTGTTCAAAGCTTCGTCCCAGGTGATCTCCTCCCACATTGGATCCTCGTCGATACCCTTCTTCGGGTTCGTTCGGCGGAGAGGTTTGGTCACTCTGAAAGGAGCGAGTCGGTATAGAAAACCTGAATTTCCCTTGGCGCAGATCTTGCCGTAATTCTTTGGATTGTCCGGGTCCCCCTCGATCTTTATTATTTGCCCGTCTACGCGGTG
>DATLTL010000230.1:0-4955 GCA_035533635.1 Nitrososphaerales archaeon | reverse complement strand
CTCTCAAATACTGAAAGCTGTAGATTCCCAAATCGTGTCCATCGGACCAAATAATTTTGAAGCCATACCTCCCCACGGGTTGAATTTCTTCCGGCTGTACATTTTTGCTAATGGACTTCTTTTCAAAAGAGTAATATTTCCCAAATACTCCCGGCTCACCTTTGCAATGAGCGCAAGGGCAGGCACTACGTAGATTGAATGGATCGTAGACAGATTTGTGTCCGTCCGACCAGAGTATTGAGATAATTCCACCCTCTTCTTTCTTCGATACGGTTAATTCCTTTGGCTCTATAGTCCAAACCCTCTTTTTGTAATGCGACGATCACACTTCTCGCATTTCTTATTCCTGCCTACTTCTCCTCTGTTACGAATTCGCCTGGGGATGCTCTCGTTGTTCGATATTCTCTTTGGAGATTCTCTGGTGATCTCGAATCAGTTCTATGCCGAACGGCTATTTTCTGAGACTAGTTAGGAATTTTCACACCGCATTCTGTAAATCGGTCTACAACGATCCTTAGAGAACGATTGACTTCGCTCTCCACACTCTTTTCGTATGCCATCGTGCATGTGAATAGGTTGCTAATAGCTTCGTGCAAGATTCGATCGCATTGCTTAGAATGAGGTCTCTGTCCAACTAACGATCTGCATTTTACTTTTGACATTTTGAAAACTCCAACAGAAATAGAAATTGGCCTTAGTAATAAATCTCTGTTTCTCTGCGGCAAGTGCGTAGAGCTATCTTATCGACAAGATCCAGCGGGTTCGGATAGGGTGGTCTCCGAACTCTTACAGGGTTCGAATGTTGAAGATTTCGTAAACAGGTTCTTCCGTGTGAATATTCACCCGCAAAACCCAGAAAAATACGTTGCTTGTCCAGCTTTTAACCAGTTGTGACTTGCAATTAGGTTCGCATATTCTGACATGGAATAATCAAGAGGACATATGAGGGGCAAGTGATTCCTCAAAATCACTCCTTTTCGTAAACGTTTAGCGTTCTGAAGCCACTAGGCCGAAACGTATTTGGCCAAGATATGTCTTTCTTTGTAGCGTAAGCTTTTGTCGACGATTGAGGAGCTTGAAGCCAAAGTTGCTTTGCTTGAAGATAGGCTCTCGAAATCTGATGATGAAAAGCAGATCCTAGTGACTTTAATCAGGATTTTCACAGCATTAACAATCCAACTCACGTCATGTTAGATGGACCTCTCAGGGTAGGATACGCTGTAATGCGCGACTTGCCTGAATGGGCTCAAATTGATCCGATTGAAATTAGAGAAGAGAATAGAAATCAAGGTAACATGAGTCGGTTTGTGAATTATCTCGAGGGGGTTGCAAGGAGTTGGGGAAAGACAAGCATCATTGCTCGGAACATAAATGATCCGATTTTGCCAAGATGGGAGCATCTAGGATATGTCAATGTTATACCAGGAGTCCAAGAACTAAGCCGCTGGAAGCAGCTATGACAGGGATGTGAACAACACCCCTACTACTTAGGGCGCTTACAATTTGAGAACAAAGCTTTCTTTCCAAGAATTCTGTAGGCGAAACTGTTCAGCTTGGCACACACCCCCTGAGCCTATCTTACAACCTAAACCTAATGTTAACCCAGAACGATCGTTTGCTCTCCGAGTTGTTATCCCTACTGCTACGATAGAAAAGTCAGGTTGGAGTTCATGCTGACTACGCATGAGTTGAAGCAGTCAACACATATTGCTTCTGAACTCAACTGATCAAAGTCATCCAAGCCCTCAATAGGGTTATCACATGAAATACATCTTCTAATTTGAGACATTGCCTAGCATCTCCCTGCGAATAATAACTCCCTACGAATAAAGAATAAGTGACTGATTGGTAAGCAAACGTTCCATATCCGGATAACCTTCTCCATTACCGAAACATATCGCTTCGGCCGATAGTTCTTCGAAGACGAGTGATGCATTCTACCGACTTCCTTTAGGGGAGAAATTGTTGCGCGTGGATAAAGTTGGAGGCGTGACCAAAACACGCCCTCCGTCGATCAAACCCACAGAGGCAGGTGGACTCCCCCAGAGTGGAAATGATCTGATAATGATACCCGACCGCATCATTCAAAAGCATTCTTACTCCAGAACGACCTAGAATTTTGCAAATCCTGACTCAGAGTTTAACACTCTTTTGGCAGGTTTTCTAGTCTTGGTGGAGCCAAACTCAATCGATCTTATGATGATTCTCTCTAAGCAAAGAAACGTGGTCAGCATGGTCAGCGTGGGCGTAGCTAAGAATTACTTGTTGTTTGTTTGTTAGGCAAACGAAAACGCTTTCTATGAAGCGACTTTATTTTACTTCGTGCCATCGCCGAGGCGTGATATTGAAGACAGAATCAGGTACTCTATCCACACTGCTAGAAAGATAGCCATGCAAGAATCCAGTGACAAGGATGAAGCAGAGCTAATATATCCATTCATCCTGCAGACGCTGCTAGACACAGAGACTGAGTTGTGGACTTCAAAATTGGAGCAGTTGGAAGAACGCAGAACTTTGAGAAAGCTAAAGACTGAAGAGAAGGTCGCGCAGAATCCATCGGCTGAAAAGCCAAGCCTTCAAGATTCATACAGTAAAAAGTAGAATTTCTGATTTAGTTCGAAGGGAAATTTCTTCATCAAGGCTTTATTGAGAAATACTTGAATCAAAGCCCCATTCACTGGTCTGAAATTTACATCTAATTTTTCCTTGAAGAAACTCATCAATCAGCTTCTTGCTTTCGGACCCTTTAGGATATTTCGCCTTCGCCATGCTTTTCACTGTGCTGGGAGAGGAGTATTAAGATCTCATTCTGATTCTTTTCAAACGAGCGATCTGGTTCTCGTCAGCAATGCTTCCTTTGTGATGCCAAATGGAGAGAGGACGGTCGCGTAGAGGGCGAAGATCTCGCTAAACCCGTCGTTCTGGACGAGAAGTGCATGCGGTGTGGTTCAGACAGTTTGGTTCTCGTTCGAGGCTAGCCCTGAGTAGAGCTGCACAGGAAAGATCATTGGTTCAGCGATCTCCTTTGTCAGCCCTCCCATCCCTGAGATCGACTTCGGCGCCTTTCAGACGCTAGAGTCACGCTTTCAGTTGGGCGTTCTTACATTACCTTCAGAATAATCTTCTTTTCTTCTCGAAAAGAGTCTCAGGGCAGAGATTCATAATCAGAATGGTTGGCCTGTACTCCTGATCTTGCAGCATTTCACCACTAGGTGAAAATTTATTTGCCGAATGAGAAAGAGCGGAGTCTGCATTTCTGGGATTCTGCTGTCTGCGTTAGGGCATGAACTCGTGGTACGTACCAGAAATTCGTACCAAGTTCTAGTCACGAAATGAGTCAGAAACTATTTTGTTGGATTTTCTCCTTGAAGAAAGGAATGGTACTGAGTCTTACCATTTAGAAAACGTACACTTTCGGTTCCTCTGGATATACGAAGATCCCTAGACCCACATGCAAGTTTCAGGAAAAATGAAGACGGCACTCGGCTGCTACCGGGGCGTCAAGTAAAGGTGTTCCATATTCAAAAGATGAATTTGGCACCATATCTTTTTTGCTAGTAAGAAATTATGCGGGAGGTGGGATTGGTACCCATGCAGGGTTCGATGTTAGCACTGAGAAGGGAGGGAGGCAGAGAGATGGATTGGGGCTACTTTGCCGAAGAAGAAATGTAGCTCAGAATTTCATTCGCGTGCTGATCAGGCGACACTTTTGGATATATTTTCGCAACTTTGCCGTCCTTATCCAGGACGAAACTAACGCGCTGGGCCTTGCCGGAAGGGCTTGCGATCCCAAGGGATTCCACGAGTGATTTTTTCGGGTCACTCAAAAGAGGAAAGTTCAGGTTATACTTTTTCTTGAATTTTCCGTGAGAATCTGCGTCATCAACGCTCACTCCATAGACTGGAATCCCCAGCGATCTGAATCTTTCCAAGTTGTCCCTGAAATTACACGCCTCTTTGGTACAACCCGGCGTGTCGTCCATGGGATAAAAGTAGAGAATCGACGGCTTGCCTTTCTTCAAATCGGCATTCGTTACTTTCTTGCCAGAATCATCCAAGAGGGAAAATGGGGGAAACGCGTCTCCTTCTGATATGTTGACCATGACCTATGACACCTTTCATTTTGCTTGAAGCTGTTTGTCATATAATAGTATCCGGCCAGCGATACTCTTTGCGTTTTCGTTCAGAAGATAGAATTGACTTGACTCTACGGTAATGGGAGAAGGGCCACTCCTTTTTACTGACTCTGCTGGGAGAATGAGCGAAAAGAGGAGGATTGTTGGATTCCTCGTGCCAATCTTTCCCTTCGGCAATAGAAAGGAAAGCAAAGGACGTGCTGAAGATTCCGGCGATGATTACTCGCTTGGCTCTACAGAACACTTTCGGTGGCTCACTGAATCTGGAGTAAACAGCGTAATTGGTGCAGATTGGATAACCGGGAATGCGGTGCCATACTTGGAAGAGGCCTACAAGCTGTACAGAGATAAAATATTCCAAGTTGGCGATCTCTTGCGCCTTCCCGTAAGAGTGACTGTAAGGGCAAGTTCAACTTGCTCTGGAGGAATAGCCGGCGCAACGGGCGATGGCAATCTCTCTTATTGCGCCGGCGAGTGGAACTCGAACCAACACTGCTACGGAATCATCACCCATGAACTTTGCAACCTCTTTACTGGAGAGTGCGTGTCTTCAGGCTGGCCGGTCGCGTGGTGGGCAAATCATCGGTCTCCATTTCCCACAATGATAGCCAACGAAGTAATGAGTATTCTCGTTCCGAAGTACTACAGAATGTGGGGAGATTACAATGAGCCGCTGGTTCAGATGTTTGAAAGATTGTACAAGACTTATCCTGGGTTGTTCCCAGGAATGTTTCAGAAGATGAGAGAACTTCGCGTAACGCTTTCAGAGTTTGAAGACCACTACTTGTCGCAAGTGGTCTACTATTTCATGTTCTATGG
>DATLTL010000229.1:0-7981 GCA_035533635.1 Nitrososphaerales archaeon | reverse complement strand
ATATTCAGTTTCCGGGGCGACCCAGACCTGGTCTCTTCTGGCTGGAGGAGGTCGCAATCGGTACTCATCCGAAAGTTTTCCGTCCAACAAACTATCTTTGGCGAAGTTCTTGGATGGGGATGTGGGAACGATTTCGTTCGGGCATCATACATATGGGTCTAGGGACACATCTTGAAGACGAAGAGTGGGCTCGGAGAAACAAGAAGATCTATGGACACATTCACGTCCATTTGATGTTTCCCACTTATGAGATAACGACAAGAGATGGCGAGAAGATAAAAGTCATAGACAAAGGACACCTCACTGCTTTGGATCATCCGTCGGTGAGAGATGTTGCTTCAAAGTATGGGAAACCTGAAGAGCTTCTTAATGAATTATGGATTCCGGGGATACCAGGAATCAATGTCGATGGAGATTATTCCCGAGATTATGCAAATGATCCCATTCCATGGATAAAGAAGGAATTGGCGGATTATTCAACTGCCTAGAAAATTGAATGTCAGCTAGCTTCACTATGAACTAGTTAGAAAAGGCATTATTCTCGAAGAGAATCTTGTAAGAGAGGTTGGCCCGAACTATGAATTGCAATTGAAACTTGGCCTCTTGTTGTTAGCATGTTCAAGGTGTCTTCAATAGAGCACAAGGAATTCGACGGGCAATAATCGATCATCTGGCGATCTCAGCCAACAATCATTAGCAGAATCGCTTTAGAGCAGTTTTCCTTCCATAATTATGGGCAGTTTTATAGTTATATTCTTCATTACCTTCGCCAAGCCTCGAGTTCGTGAGCCGTAGTTGAGAATTCAGGAAAATATTGAGCAAAGAATTCCAAAGCTTGGTAGCGAGGTTCGTTTTGGAGACGGAATAACTGCAGGAAGAATCAGAGCACTCAACAACGATGGATTCGTGGTAATCCGGGGAAAGAAAAGAATTCGCCGACTAGTTATACCGTATTCGTCAATAGCCGCTATTGGAAACAGAGTAGTGACCCTCAGGCACAGAAAGAACGATGTACTTGAAAAGGGGCCGACTGTCATTCCGGATAGGGATGGCATATCCAAGAAGAGCTTCATCAAAGAAATCGACCAAAAGCTGGACTTGCACAATCTGGATCGAGCTGAACGGGTCGTGAGAATAACCCTCTATTTACTGAGTCTTCATCTTTCGCGAGAGCAGAAAAAGCAATTTAGGAAAATCTTGCCTTCTGGCATACGAAGTCTTTGGGCCGCCGTTGAACAACCCGGTTCAGGACGACTCTTCAACATGTGCGACTATCTCGCTCCAATAAGAAAGCAGGGCAAGTTCCAAACGATGGAAGATTCATTCATCGCTGCAAGAGAGGTTTTTTCATCACTAAAGAAAATTATACCATCTGTAGACACAATGGAAATTTCTAAGACAATGCCCAGGGGCTTACTTGAAATCTGGGACAGTACTCAATGATTTCCAGATGAAGCAGAGAAACTGCATTGAAAATTGTATCCATTTGAAATGGGATGAGTGATAGTTATCCCGCCCAGCGTACCAGATGAATGGGCATTTACATAAGAGCCGCAACGGAAAAGAAGAAACGACAAGGAGACAGCTGCAGAGGTTTCATACGTGGCTCCGAAGAGAGAGCCAGATTGCGATGTCATTGAAAATACTGGCACAAAGAAGCTGAAAAGCAACGCTATCACAATTATGATACCAATGACGGTTCCCGAACCCATGATCTAATGTATGCGTTTTTACTTTATATGCGAGAAGACTTTCAGTACTACGTCATTGTTCTAGTGCAAAATTACTTATTTTTTTGACTTCAAAGCAAGATCGTCAGCGCCAGCACGAGACTGAATATCCAATTAGACAGCAACCCGTTTACGGTAAACGGAACGTAATGGGGAGGAGCTTCGTTTGGTCGCCTGAATGTTTTCGCCCTTCGAGCAAGGATTAGGGCAGAAGTTATGGGAGCAAGGCAACTCCAGATTGGTAGTACCTTCGCCCCTACAAGGGCGAAAACGATTCCGTAAGAAATTACTGAAAACAGCAAAATTGCCGAAAGCGACTTCGCTCTTCCGAGCACTGTCCCCAAACTGAATTTTTTTGAAACTGAATAGACCTCATAGAATATCAGATCGTGGTCCATCAATATAGTGACTGTCATGATTCCAATTGGGATCGAGACTAGTAGAGCTGGCAGCGTGAGGACGCCCGTCTGTACGTAGAAGGAGCCAAGCAAAGGAATAGGGCCGAACGCTAGAAGGATCTCAATCTCGCCCAAGCCGAAGCCTCGGTAGTCCAATTTCAGTGGGGGTGCGGTGTACGTTATTGCGAGAAAGATACCAGCCACTCCCAGAATCAACGACCAAGGTCCGACAACAAATGCAAAGTACGTTGCAAGTAACAGACTTCCAAGGAGCAACATATACGAAACGCTTTTCGCGTTCTTCAAAGAAATCAACCCACGCGGCAGTGGCTTCCAAGCACTGAAGTCCTTCGGGAACATCGAATTGGCCACCTGATCAACGCCGTTTTGAAAATCGTAGCAGTCGTCAATCGCATTCGCTCCAAGGTGCAGCATAGCAACTCCCAAGAACATTAGGGCAAAATATGTTGGATTGAAAACGTGGTAGGTGCGGAACGCGAGGAATGTTCCGCAGAGTGCAGGCAGCAAGATCAAAGGAAGGAATTGAAAGCGAGTGAGTCTGGCGAATATTGTGATGTTGCTAGCTTGAGTTCTAGAACTTTCGCTTATCGCGTTTGCCGCCAAAAATTAACACTATGGAGTGGTAATGGTAGAGTCCAGAGTCTTAAAATTATTCCGATTTACTCCATTCTGAACAAGATCTGCTTCAAATGTCTGCGAGAATGAAGAAACAATTTTCTCCTTTACTTCATTCATAGGAACTGGCCTTCCAAGCTCCTTTGAAATCGAAGTCATTACGCTCGACTCAAAGCCGCAGGGTCGAATCCTTTGGAAATATGACAGATCCGTATTGACGTTCAAGGCAAATCCGTGATAAGTAGTCCAGTGAGAAGTCGCTACTCCAATACTGGCGATTTTTCTCAATCCATCGACCCAAACTCCTGTTTGTTGTCCGAGCTTTCCCTCGGAACTGATTCCGAAATGCAAGAGCGTATCGACCAGCACTTGCTCGAGCAACACGACGTATTGTTTGACTCCAATGGAGAAATCTTGAAGCGAAATTATTGGATAGACCACAAGTTGACCTGGGCCATGATAGGTGATGTCACCTCCGCGCTCGATTTCGAAAAGCGGGAGATCCTCCGTCAGAACGTTTTCGCGATGACCATTACGACCCAGTGTCAAGACGTGAGAATGCTCTACCATGATTAGTGAATCACAAGTCTGGTTTTGGTTGCGAAGCTCAACGAGTCGTTTTTGAAAATCCCAGATCTCTTTGTAATCTTCAGAAAAACCGAGATCATAAACCATCAAACTGCACCTCGAATTGTTCCTTTCAATTCTTGGTGAAGCGTGATCAGTTTGCATCAATTATCGCGTGGCCTGTTTTGAATATGAATCGCCTTTCCCAGAGCGTTTTCTGCAGCTTCCATAATCGATTCTGGCAACGTGGGATGCGGATGAATCGTCGAAGCAATATCGTCGAGAGTTGCTCCCAACTCGATTGCTAATGCTGCCTCACTGATCAGGTCTGAAGATTCGTTTCCGACGATCTCAACCCCGAGAATCTTTTTGGTCTGTTCGTCTGCAATTATCTTTGCGAATCCCTCTGATTCTGAGGACGCGAGTGATTTTCCGTTTGCGAGAAATGGAAACTTGCCGGAGACGGTACGAATATTCCTTTCAAGTGCATCCGCTGAGCTCAAACCTACGATCGCAATTTCTGGATCAGTGAATATCGCTGAAGGGATGGACGAAGGAGTGAACGTGGTGTCGATTCCGGATATGACCTCGGCAGCAACGATACCTTCCCTGCTAGCTTTGTGCGCAAGGAGCGGGCCTCCTACTACGTCTCCTATCGCAAAAATATTCTCGCTAGTCGTTCGAAGCTTTTTATCGACTTCAATGAACCCCTTCTGATTCAAGCTAACCCCGATCTTTTCTAGTCCCAAATTGCCTGAATTCGCTCTTCTTCCTACTGTTACAAGGACGTAGTCGACTGACACCTTAATTTCTTGGCCTTCTGCATTTTCAAACACCACTTCCACTGCGTCCGATGATACCTGTGTTGTCTTCACTTTGCTCTTGAGATGAACTTTGGCATTCAACCTTTGCAACGACCTCGACACAAGTGCTACCAATTCACGATCAACTCCAGGCAGCAATTGGTCTAACAATTCTACAACAGTCAATTCCGTCCCGAACAGGTTGGCGTACGCCATTCCTATCTCAAGACCGACTACGCCGCCTCCAACGATCAACATTTTCTTTGGGATTTCATTAAGGGCTAGCGCCTCAGTACTCGTAAAGACCCTCTTTCCATCCATCTTGATACTGGGAAGCTCGATCGGCGACGAGCCGGTGGCAATAATTGCGTAATCGAATTCTATCTTCAAAATTCCTGATGTAGAACCCTGTAGCAGCAATTCATTCTTCGAAAGAAACTTACCTTCCCCTTGAATTATTTGCACCCTGTTCAACTTGCAAAGCTGCAAAATCCCGCCAACAAGTCTGTCCACCACACTTTGCTTCCAGTTTTGGAGTCTCTGGAGATCAACATTGATTTCTGCATCTATTCCCATCTTCGATGCATTCCTCGCATTTTTTACCAGTTTGCTAGCCGTGATCAAAGCTTTGCTTGGAATGCATCCAACGTTGACGCAGACTCCGCCCAATTTGTATTTCTCGACCAGGACAACTTTCTTGCCGAGTTGTCCCAGACGAATTGCCGCAACATATCCGCCAGGCCCGGAACCGATTACAACGACTTCGGTCTTAAGATTGGAAGCAGTAACGGCGCTCAATTAGAGAAGTGTCACCACGAGATTCGATAAAAAAACCTTTGATGGGTAATAACGATTGCTTGAGATAAGCTACAGTTCGGAAAGTTTAGATTAGTCGGTAGATAAGCTACTGATCAGAATGCAACCGCCCTGCGAAATAATGATGAATGATTTTCTACCGAACATGCGTGGACTAGTTTCTCATGAATTGCATGAAAAGGGTGAAAGTCAAAGACGCATCGCCGTTTTTCTGGGCATAACTCAGGCCCGCGTCAGCTATTATTTGGGAAAGAAAAAAACGCAATTCTCCTCGGAACTCGCAACCAAATTCGGAATTTCTCAGAATGATGCCATGAATTATTCCAAGCTTCTAGCAGAAGATGCGACAAGAAGTCAGACCGATGGGATCTTTACTCTGTATTCAATCTGGAAAAATCTCCTTTTCACCGGAATCATATGCGCCGCGCACCAGAAGGAATCGAACGTTCCTACTGACTGCTCAGTATGCATGGAATTGTTCAAACCTGCGCGAGAGGCTGCAACATTTTCTGATCAGGAATCGGAAGATATGCAGATAATTCATGAAATTTCCCAAGCAATTTCTATGATTGAAAACTCAGTCTACTTTCCGAGCATCATGCCTGAAGTTTCAGTGAACATCGCCATGTCAAGGACGAATCCAAAGACCACCAGAGATGTCGCTGCTATACCCGGAAGGATCAATAGAATTCACGGGAGAGCTAAAGCATTCGTTCTTCCAGAGTTTGGGTCTTCAAACCATATGTCAAGAGTGCTCTTACTCGCGAATTCAAAGGTTCCAGATTTCAAGGCAGTTCTCAACATCAAATATGACGACGCGATCGGAAACGTCTTGGACGAACTCGCCGTGCCAAAGCGATTTACCACAGCTGCTAAAAACGTCCACGGTGTCACAAAGGCTGAGCAGAGTGAAGATCCAGTTCTCTTGCGACTTGCGCAAGTTAAGCTAACAAGCGAAGAAGGCGTTCCTTCGATTGCTTTGATCGATAGAGGTTCGGAAGGTGTGGAACCAATCACATATTTGATAGGGAGGAAAGCGACAGATCTTGGCCAAATTGCACTCAAAATAGCTCAAAATTACTCCTCCGCCCCGAAATAATTTGTGCGCCAGAGTACAATTCGAGCAAATATTACTGCGCGACGGAAATTAGGGATTCAAATCATCAGCAAGCAGCCTTCATCATACTCTTTCTTTTCCTTGAGATCTACGTAAATGACCCTAACTCGCCCTTTCGAGGAAACGTCCATGGGGCAAGAAATGGAGTTAAGAGGATCAAGGGTCTTGTCTATTCGCCTGTTTCCGAGAGTCTCTATCAAGACAGAATTAGTTCCAACATTGCAAAGTAAAATGGAATCCGATTCTGGATAGGATAATACAAGGCACGTGGTTTCAGCTCGTTTCCAGTCGTCCATTGGAAAATAGTCGATTGAACGAGATCTTGTTCCTATTCTTCTGGCTAGGAATTCGTGTTCTTTGCTGATCGCTTTGGATTGCAGAATCTTCTCTCTTGCTTCCTGTACTTTTCCGCTTTGTGAAAGGCTCTTTGACTCTGCGAGAAAAGCTTCTGAGATAGAGAACTTGATCAGAGTATCTATCACATCTATGAGCGGATGCTTTTCGTCTCTCAGTCCGAGAGCAAGTTTTGACTGTTCGAACAAAGCATTTGCATTTTTGAAAGCTTGAAAGGCTCCGTCAGGATCATCCAATTCTAGGGCAGTTTCTAAAGTAGCGCACCCTGATTCGTACCCTGCGAGGAAGCCAAAATGTACCGACGAACGAAAGATCTCTGAGGCTTTGGTGAACTCTGACAGCGAGTCGTCGTATTTCGAATTTTTCTTGAACAGTCTAGCTTCTTGCACTCTTGCGAACGCGTCCATCAAAGTCGAATACTCAAAGAACGCCCTCCCCACCTGCGGTTTTCCGTCGCTCCCCTTCACGAAGAAGAGTTGTGCCGCTTGGCCGAACATTGATTTCGAAGCGGCGAGGTCTCCATCTCTATCCGAGGCGAGAGCCTTTTCCCACAAGTGAAAGGGGTCGGAAGTTTGCAACTGTGAATCCATTTTGTGAGTACTTTTTTGAATCTTTGCGCGAATCTAAGGGCGTCAATTAACGAAGTTGAAAAAAAGTCGGGTCGGATTCAGATAAGTAAATAGACTGCTCGACCTCAAATCTTAACGGGCATGCAGTGTCACTTCTGTGGGCAGGCGAAGGAAGGCCTTCCGTTCCGGTGTAATTACTGTGGCGAGAGCTTTTGCGGGGACCACAGGTTGCCCGAAAACCATGCTTGCCCTCGCGTAGGCGGCCAGATGCATCCCGGTTATGCCGAGGTCAAGCGTATACGATCCCAACCAAGGGAAAAGACTAGCGCTCCCTTCGTCAGGGCCAACCGATCGAGATTCCGGATGAAATATGCGGGTGTTTTTTCTAAGACAGAAACTAGGCACGTTCTTCTCGCGACTTCTGTAATGGTGCTCGTTGGACTGTCGCTAGTTCTTTCGGTGGTCTTTGCGGAGCCGTTGCTGCTACTATTACTAATTCCAGGATTTGTTGTGTCATTCTTAGGTCACGAGCTGGCGCACAAGTTCGTTGCTCAGCGGAATGGGCTCTGGGCGGAGTTTCGAACCAGTATGTACGGATTAATGCTGACTGCGATAAGTGCCATGTTACCATTCAAATTTCTTGCGCCTGGCCAGGTGACGATTCAAGGAAGCGGCAGCAAGCAAGTCATGGGCGTGATAGGGCTTGTAGGGCCGGGATTCAATCTAGTCTTCGGGGCTGCTTTCTTTGTCGTTGCCAAATTCTCATCGCCACTTCTGGGATCCGCATTCTTTGGGCTTACTATGTTCAATGGCTGGCTCGCTATCATAAACCTGATCCCGTTCGGTTCCTTCGATGGGACGAATGTGTACAACTGGGACAAGACGAGGTGGGCGATCTCGCTGGTTGCCGCAGCATTATTGCTAATTCTAGGATTCTATCCTAGATTGATTTAGATTTCGCCGACAGAAAGTTTAGAGCATCAGACAGGTC
>DATLTL010000228.1:0-7357 GCA_035533635.1 Nitrososphaerales archaeon | reverse complement strand
GTCATCCTCTTCATGAGTCAGTTTCAGAAACACTTCCTCTAGGGTTGACGTTGCATTTGATTCCTGCTCGATGCCAATTGCATTTACAGTTATTTCACTTGCTTTTCGTCGGAGATCTTCAAGCGAACCTTCAGCTACGATTTTTCCACTGTAAATTATCCCAATTCTGTCGCAAACTTGCTCTGCGACTTCCATGATATGAGTTGAGAACAACACTGCACCATTGCTCCTTCTTGCATGAAGGGAGATTATGTCCTTGACGATTCTACTCGCCTTGGCATCCAATCCATTCAATGGTTCATCCAACAAGAGTAGTGATGGCTCGTGCAATAGCGCGGCCACGATCGAGACCTTCTGACGGGTTCCCATAGAGAGGGTAGCAATCGGAGAATCATAGAACGGTTCAAGTCCGAACGCTGGCGCTAACCTTCCGACTTTTTCATTTGCCACCTTTTGATCAATTTTTCTAATAGACGCAACAAATTCGAAGAAATCTCGCGGGGAAAGCGATTCGTACAGCATTGAATTCTCCGAAACGTATCCGATCTTAGATTTTACCCAAACAGGATCAGTTGCGCTATCATGCCCTAATACCGCAACGCTTCCTGAAGTCGGCTCAACAAGTCCAGCGATTATTTTGATTAATGTACTCTTGCCGGCGCCATTTGGACCCAGAAGGCCGTAGATCTCGCCAGGCATTAACTTCAAATCTAGTCCAGCCAAAGCGTTAACCGATCCATATTGTTTCGTGAGACCAATGGTTTCAACAATAGGAACAATGTTCGGAGATGACGACAAGTTGGAAGAACTTCTCTGAGCATTCTCTGACCCAGCATTTATGTTTCTTTTGTTCCATTTCAACCAGAAATTTCGATCGGCACGGAAAAGCAAGAAAATGATAGTGAATCTTCGTGAATTGGGAATTAGTACTAGGGATCCATTTTCGTAGTAAAGCGGGGAAGTTCATAACCATTAATTTACTGATAAAGGCAACTGAGCCTGTCAATGTCGCGACCTACGATACAGTTTAGAAATTGTTTCGCACGAAACTCTAGACTTGCACAATTCACAAATGAAAAGAGGTCAAGGTAATTTCATGAAACTATCAATCCCAGGATTTAAGTCGAAATCATCTACCGAGAAACTCGCAATCGCAGCAAACGATTCTCGCAATAAGGAGAAGCAGAGTGTCGTGGAAGGTCCGATGGTTGGCAAGACTATGCCAAAGAACTTCCAAGTCATGGAGAGATACTCGCTGAGTCCCCCCTTTGCTTATGCCGTGATTGCAGAAGATACTTCCCAAAAACTTCCATATTATTACGTGGACGAGCTAGAACTGTCGCGTAAAGAGCTAGCACTCTACAACAACATACTTTCTGTCCTCCAGACCGAGCTTAGGGCACCCAGAGAAGACGTTGATCCCAAGAAATATTTTGCCGAGCAAGCAAGGTTGATCTCCGAACGTTACAAGCTTACGCAACAAAAAAACGCGGACGTCTCGTGGGCAAAAATTCTCTATTACGCAGAACGCGATCTCGTGGGTTTTGGAGGAATCGATGCCTTGATGCGCGACCCGAACATTGAAGACATTTCGGTGGACGGAACTGCAAAGGCAGTCTTTATCTATCATAGAAAATATGAAAGCATCGAAACCAATCTTAATTTCAAGAACGAGCAAAAACTCGATGATGCGATAGTAAGGCTCGTGCACATGTCAGGAAAGCACGTCAGCACCGCTTTTCCGATTGTTGATGCAACACTTCCGGGGGGTCACAGACTCGCTGCAACCTTCAGGAAGGAAGTTTCACCTCAAGGCTCAACGCTTACAATTAGAAAGTTCAGAAAAGATCCGATAACAATCATAGATCTGATAAATTTTGGAGTCTTGGATTACAACATCGCTGCATATGCGTGGCTTCTTATTGAGAACCGATGTACCGCGGTTGTTGTCGGAGCAACAGCTTCGGGCAAGACGACTTTTCTAAATGCACTTCTCTCAATGGTCAATCCAAATTCAAAAATCGTGACAATTGAAGAGGTTCAGGAAATCAACATACATCACATCAACTGGGTTGCCCTAGTTTCAAGGCTCAGCTATGGTCTTTCGGAGAACAACATCGGAGAAGTCAGCCTGTTCAACCTTGTAAAGACCGCCATGAGAATGCGTCCAGACATCATGATTGTAGGAGAGGTTAGAGGTGAGGAAGCCTATGCATTATTCCAAGCCATATCAACAGGACACGGAGGACTCGCCACACTGCACGCTGAAGATGCTGCGTCCGCAATTCAGAGGCTCACTTCAAAGCCAATGGATGTCGCGCCCGCGTACATTAGTTTCCTCGATCTAATTTTCTCAGTCAGAAGGGTCGCGATACCAAACGCAGGAAGTCCCGGGTCTCCCAAAATAGTCAGAAGAGTGATCTCTGTTGAGGAAGTCGAGAACGCAAACAAGTACGTTCGATCTTTCTCATGGGATCCATCAAAAGACAGATTCCACGAGTTCCTCGAAAACAGTGTGAAGTTGAGAAAACTTGCAAAAGACTATGGTAAATCTATGAAACAAATCATCACTGAGATTCAGAATAGAATATTGGTATTGCAGTGGCTTCGTTCCAGGAATATTAGGAATTTTATCGAAATCAGTACAGTCTTCTCCCAATATCACAACGATCCAGAAGGAATGATTGCAAGGATAAAAGCTGAATCAGTTTCGAGGCCCCTGTTCCAAAACGAAGAGGAAGAAGAAATCGTTCTCAAGTCCCGCCGCGGGGAAATTGATGCCTAGAATAATTTGCATTGGCTTGTGAAATTTTAATTGTCCGATTCCGTCCAAAGATCCGATGCGAAAGATAGCTCAGTGTCTGTCCAGAACCTTTTTCCGCCGGAGCAAAGAGCGAGCACCAGAAAGAAACGTGTTGCCAAAAGGAAAAAGTCGAGGATAACACTATTCGACCGACTACTTCGATTCTCTCTGAAATACACGTACAAACCCAGCAGGATCCTTGCTTCCCGTCTTCCCGAGCTTCGCAATGACCTCCTTAGGTCCAACATGTACATTTCTGCAGAAGGTATCATTTCAATCACAATGTTGTTTGTGATAATCTCAATCCCTCTGGTAATAGCTGGTATGATACTCCTCGCAGGGGCAGGTCTTGGGATAGCAATTATCGCATTACCCGCCGCCATAGCTGTTCCTCCGATCCTCATGCTGAACCTCCCAAAGGTCAGTGCTTCATCGAGGGCGTCTGCTCTTGAAAACGAGCTCCCCTATGTGGTTGGTTACATCACTGTGCTCGCTGGTGGAGGCATCTCGCCGTTTATTACAATCAAGAGATTGTCAAAGGCGGATTCGATCTTCCCAGCTGCTGCGAAGGAAGCGAGAAGAATACTACTAGACATTGAAATTTTCGGAATGGATGCAATTTCAGCTTTAGAAAGAGCAACGAGAACTAGTCCAAACAAAAAGTTCTCTGACTTTATTGGCGGTTACGTCTCGGTGCTGAAGACCGGTGGTGACGCCCTAAGTTATCTAGAGTCCAAACTCAAAGAAATATTCTCTTACAGTGAAGCAAAGGTAAAGCGCGGATCGGAATTTATAGGGACGATGGCTGAAGCTTACATTATTGTCACGGTCGTCATGGGCATTTCGCTTACTATTCTTTGGTCTACCCAGAACTTGCTGGGCGGCATAACGACCGGAGGAGTGGGAGGTCTTGGAGGACAAGGAGGAGGCCCTCAGACTATCGATCCGTCACTCATAGTAATGTTTTCAGTTTTATTCGTTCCAGTTATTTCAATAATTTTCATAATAGTAATTGGAAGCGCGCAGACGCACGAACCGTTTGGTTACGATCGCCCATTTTACGTATTTTTCGCTTGCCTCCCGATCGTAGCGTTCTGCTACTTCGTTCCATTCGGACTTCCCCAATATACTCAGTTAGGCATTGGGCTGGCAATTTCGACTGCGCCTCCCGCGATAATGCAAATGAAATATTCGAGGGAGAAAAAAGCAGTTGAATCAAAACTCTCCAATTTTCTTAGAGATATCTCTGAAGTCAGGAAGACAGGACTTGCACCAGAAAAAACGATCGAACAACTTGCAGACAGACAATATGGTGGACTAAGTGTTCACGTGCAGAGGATATCATCACAGCTCAGTTGGGGAACACCCATGAGAACTGTGCTCCAGAACTTCGGTTCTGTCGTAAAGAGCTGGCTAACACGTGCGATGGCATTCCTTCTGCTGGAAGTCGTAGATGTCGGTGGCGGCTCAACAAAGATGTTCACAGATCTCGCCGACTTTACTGAAAAGAATGCGTTGTTGTCTCAAGAGAGACGTTCAATGGTGAGACCGTACTTGATGATTCCATACATCGGCGCGATAATGGTCGTTGCAACCACGGCAATGATGCTCTACTTTGTAAACCCGCCGGGTTTGGCGTCTGCAGGAATCTCCGCTCTTGCCTCAGGCAGTCTGGTGAAACAAGCGACCAACATTCTTCTTGTGTGTGCCTTCTTTCAAGCATGGGTCATGGGCTTTGTAGCCGGCAAGATGGGAGAAGAAAGTGCCGCGGATGGCTTCAAACACGCCACTTTCCTCGTGGTACTCAGCCTGATTACTGTGTACGTGTCATTCTATTTGATTGGCGGTATTAGTTACTAGGAAGTAAAGGTAGTTTTCAATGATAGCAGATTCACAAGTGCGCACAGAAGCCGAAACTCAGGAGCTCACGCGGATTCACGAGTGGGCTTGCCAGAACACCGCGGAGTCCCGAACAATCAAGTTCAACTACCTGTGGCCGACGGCTGGCAGAGAAATGCTCGAATTGCTGAAGTTGTCGAACGGTTCGCTAATTTGCCTTCTCGGAGTCCAAGGCATAGGCAAGTCGACGTGCGTCAAACAAGTGGGAAAGGAATTACGTGCGTCTTTGGAATTTCTAAAAGAAAACGACAGTTCGACTCAACTTGTTGTTTATTTCAAATGGCCCGGCGGGGAGGAGCCGTACGAACAACTTCTGAACCTGCTGAAAAATCAGGGGATGAACTTGGGAGACACAGTCCACCCAGATCTGAAACGAAGGGCGGCTGAAGATCCCGCCGTACGAAGCAAAATCCTAAAACTTCTTTCCAAAGTGTCTGATGATTCACAAAAGAAAACTGTGTCAAATTCAGTGGCCGACAGCGGAGAAATGTGTATGCAGCTTTTCGACCGTCTTGGTGCCGAAACAATACTAAAGAACTTTTACAGGATCCGCGAACAAAGGCAATTATTGCAAAAAGCGGTGGTGTCATTCCTATCGGCGTGCCACACGATCATAATAGACATGCGCGACTATTCCACAACAGACAGGAGAGCTTTGAACAGCGACCTAACCGGAATCCAAAAGGTATGGCAATCCATTGTCGAGAGTGTCAGCGCATTGAACGATCAGGGTAGGACTTTCACGGTGCCGAACGTCGTGTTTACACTTCAAAAGGAATTAACTCAAACAGACAAAAAAGTTACCAGCCACTACTTCATTGGCAAGTGCAGAATGCTTGAGCTTTCGCCTTTTACCCCTAAGGAACTTGCTACCGCATTCAAGGTGGAGTTCGGAGATGTCGACTCTGTGAACGATGACGCTCTCATATTCCTTGGTAGGTTGAGCCAAGGTGTTTTCCGACGATTCCTAAGATACCTTTCGATGTGCGTCGAAAATTACATGACCAAGGATACCTAAAACCCCAGAATTGACGCATCGTTCGCAAAAAGAGTACTCTCAATATCAGACATCCAGCAAGACTGGAAGGAAGAGCTCCGCAGACTATTTCCGCACCAATGGAAGTCCGCCTTGGAAATACTTGTGAGACTTTTGGAGAGTGGCCCGATGTACCAAAAGGATCTTGTGGGACACTCGATTCATGAAATGATGATAGAGTTCCGTGAAGGGAGCCTGAAGGCTGACCTGGACACCAAGACAGGCGAAGAAGGGGTCTCAGAGTCCGAGCTAAGCCGCATACTCCAAAGATTGGAGGAACACGGGTACGTCATCAGAGAGCAGACAAGCAAAGGGAATTTAGTAAGGACTCTCGAATTGCAACGGTATGTTTCGGATCCCGATGCTTCACCTTAATTCAGTCGGCTGAAAAGAGAACGTGCCCGGTGATTTCCAATACATATGGTTGGCCCGTACTCGCGATCTTGCGTTATTCCACCACTAAGAGAAAATTTGTTTCGTAGTCCAGAACAGGGTCTGAGTTTTATGTCAAAGTCGGCGTTAGGTAGGATTCTTAGTACGTACCAGAAATTCATAGGGATTCATTTTCAAGAATTCAGAGAAGTGATTCCATAATCTTGCTTCGAAGCAAACGAGCTGCGGCCACAGCAGTTTTTCTTTTGCTCGTTATGGTCGCAAGTACCGCCATCTATTATATTAATTCAGAATCTGTTAACCAAGAGGTAGTAGTCAGAAGTGTCCTTGGCCACCTTGACGCAAACGGTGCACCCGTCGCTCTCGGCTTTTCCTATCCTGCAGCTTCTAACGGCTTGATATTCTTCAGACAAAGCGAATCGTTCTATGTGTTCCTTTACTTGAGCGGGGAGGGAACTATTCAAAACATAAACGTGATGACACCTGGTTTCAATGGAAGCATAGTCGCTCCGTACCTTCCTCTTTCAATTAACAATTACACAGAGCCTTATGTCGTAATCCTTCAGATAACAGCGCTGAGATGCTGTTTCAGCGGCACTGTGGATTTCACAGTCAATGCAACTTTGCAGTGAAACAATATGGAACAAAACGACGGAATCTTGTCCAGAAGAGAGCAGTACTGGATAGCCAACGAGCGGGACAAGAAATGGCTAGGTAACCTAGATCTCTCAAGATTGGACAACATCCTCTGGCCGCTATACATCGCGTTCATCTGCCTGAACTTTCTCGATCTTTACACAACAAGTCTCGCCTTGAGCAACTCGCTGGTGTTCCAGGAGCGAAATATCCTAGCTGCGAAACTTTTTGCAATGAACTTCCAGGGTTTTCTCTTTGCCCTCCTGATCAAATTCGCGCCGGCGTTCCCTCTATTCTACGCAGTGTTTTTGGGAGATCCCAAGAATAGCCACGGGTATCAGATCAGGCTGATCAAGGTAAGCGCGATTGTTGCCCTAATAATTGGAGACGCATTCTACGTCTGGGTCGTTCTCCTTAACAACATACCGGTTCTCTTGAGCGGAACGATCGGCTACATCCAGAAGTAGGCGGCGGAAGACTACAAATAAGTACTATGACAGGTAATTCTCGTTCTCTCGAAGATACTTTTTGAAGAACCAATTTAGGAAAATCGAATCATCATTTTTCAAATTAGATCTTTCGAGAGCATT
>DATLTL010000227.1:0-2123 GCA_035533635.1 Nitrososphaerales archaeon | reverse complement strand
TGCTCTTCCCATCCGTCAGGAAGAAACCTTCGCAATACATCCCAGTCTTCAAACTCGCCGTTCACAACAGAGGTGTTCATAGCCGAAATGGTATCGCCATCGGCTCGAGAATGCAACCGTTAGGTTAACGCTTATTCGGCGTAAGCCGTGGGTCTCAATCGGCGTTACAATCCTCCCAAGCCCCGGAGGGGCGAAAGGTGGTAGCCAAACGTCCCGTGCTTGACCGTGGACGGTAGCCACGGCACTGCCGTGTGTGCCGTAGGTTCGTTCCCGCCAAAAACCCACGACAGATAAAACGCTGTCGTGGCTACACGCTGACTATAGTCTCCAAATGACCTTGTAAGCTTGGTCTGCTAAAAAGCGAGACCGTTGCTCTATTTCCTTAGCTCCCCAAGTTCTTGCCTGAGTAATCTCTGGATCGATGTAGACATTCGACGATTGGAGGAGCTTCTTTTTGTTTGAAAACTCTTTGTTCGATAATTTGTTGTTCAACTCTTGATCGATCACGATCAGGTTTCCCACAGAGGCAATCTGCTCGTCCGAAAGGACCGTTTCCCCCAGAGGGTTTTCTGGCGCGATGTGTTCGATTGTCAGCTTGTCCATGTCGAGTGGGGCTCCGCTGCAATTCCACTGGCAGATCCTCGCGAGTAAATATCGAAGTAGATTCCTCTGCTTGGTAAATTTGCTTGAATAGCGGAGTTCCAAGAATCTAGCCTCGAATTCAGCGTATAGTGGCCTCTTGGCCTTGAGTTTCTTGTGTAGGGAGTCAAGCACCGCTGCCTTGTCGGGGACGTTGCTTGCTTCATGCAAGTTCTTGGCTGCTGAGGCGTACATCAAGGAGATGCCACCAGATGACCTCTGCGAGGCAACAGCGGTAAAGACGAAGTGAAACTTTTCAATAGCAGACAAAACATCTTTTACTTTTTGTGACTTCAGGGTCCCGTCTTCGTAATGTCGCATCACAGCGAGCACTAATGGGAGTTGCTGCCTTACTCGAAATAGATTCATCGCTTCAAGTGAATCCCGCATTTCTAGGTCTTCCTTCTTCCATTTCTTGTATGCAGGCTCGTAAATCTGCCGGTAAATCTTACTTTCCCTCAAAAGATCATCAAGGAACTGGGCAGCGTTGTCCTTTTTAATTCTTTTCCGCAAAGCCTTGTACAGCTTTTTCTCGGTAACGTAGTCGTATCGCGAAAGCCAGAAATGGTGGATAAAAGTTGAGATGCTGAGATCAGCCTGTGATTCTTCGAATGTCTCGGCAATCTCGGACCATTTATCCTTAGGGAGATCAACCCCCTTGTTGGTAGGCTTGAGCAGCCTCGCAAGATGACTTTTTACAAGATCGGAAAGAGTCAAGTCCTTTCCGCGAGTGTTTAGAGTTTCGAAGATGAGATACGCATCGTCTTCAGTATCTAAGGATGTGAAGATTAGCTTTAGTCCGAGGGCCTTGTCTCGGATTCTGCAGAGTTCCTCCTGGACCTTTGCCTTTTTCTTTGCTTCCGATAGGCTGGGCTGTTGCTTGATGTTTTTAACCGTGCTGTCGATGTTTCCCCGGAGATAATCGTGGGCCTCCTTCAAAAGTTTTTCTTCCGGCCCGATTTGGGGTAAGGTCGCTGGAGCCCCAAACTTTTGGACGTATTCTTGAAAGAATGGATACGAAGTCTCTGTTTGAAGCACGTAAAAACGTTCATTCTTTATGTCTGACCGCTCGATTAAATTGTGGATGCCCTTAGCAAGGTTGGAGAAGCCCTCTTCTTTCAACGAATTCCGCAAGGCACATAGCATGAGGGTGATTGTCGTCAGTCTTTGCTGACCATCAACTATACCTAGAACGCCCTTGTCACCGTATACAACGAAGTTTCCGATAAAGTAGTCGGAATCGTTCTCCACTATGGTGTCATTCCAAAATTCCTCAAGGTTCGAATGATCCCATGAATAGGGGCGCTGGAAACGAGGAATCCTATAAAAAGATTCCCCAAGAAGCTGTGACCTGCCCCCGTTCTCTGTACCAATCATAATGCGAGTTCCGGGGTAGTTTCTTGCTTTTGCTCTTCTCTGCGGTGCGGCTCGAAGGGAGCCGTAGGCGACCGGAGAGCTGCACCGCACGTTGTGAACTCTTGCGG
>DATLTL010000226.1:0-3009 GCA_035533635.1 Nitrososphaerales archaeon | reverse complement strand
TGTATCCAAGGGAGAGGGTACCTGTGAATGGACCAGAAGAGAGAATGAATCAGAGAATGATCTTCTTTTTCAAGTGGGAAAAAAGCTTCTGTAAAAAGTCGGGCAGCGCTCAACGGCACTGACAGCCAACCAAGACCATAGTGTCCAAGGTATTTTGGATAACCCAGTCGCTCTTTATGCAAAATATAATTTACATTTCTCGGCGGATTGTGATATCTTCGCGCAGCACCAGTCCTGAGATGGCGGGTCAGGGGATCCAATCCGGAGACTAGGAGACAGTTAATTTCTCTACTCTTTTCGATAGTGGAGGTAACTTGCACTTGATTCGCCGACCAAGGGCTGGAACAGGAAACCAGGCCCAATAAATTTTGGGAGCTTACCTTTTGGATGGTTTGTTCACGAATTCAAACGGCTGGGTCTGGGAAAGTTCGTCCGTCTCGTAACCCATATCTTCAGGACCCACGATAGACATCATTTCCTTTGGCATCTTGAAAAGCTGAGAGCGGTTCACCTTGCCGGACTTCCACTGGACGGTTGGGTAAATCATTTCTTTCGCATCTCCGATTCTGCTCCTGTTCGCCAGAACGGCCTCGAATATCTCGTGCAACACGAGGTCTAGGTTCTTCTTCCTCTTGAAGCCAAGCAATGGAAGTATCTTGTTCTCAACCTCGTAATAGTGTTCCTCAGTCTCGACACGTGGATTTTGCACCCATTCCAAGCTCGGCTCGATGCCGTACTCCTTTCCAACTGTCTTGACTTTCTCAGCTAGTTCCAACGTGTCGTATATTTCGTCGAGTTGGTTGACTATGCGGTACTCACCCTTTTTCGGCGGATTCTCCAGCAGAAGTGTAAGGCAGTTTATGCTGTCGTACAGCGAAAGAAAGCCTCGCTTTTGCTTGCCCTTGCCGTAAATCAGGAGTTTGTTCAGAGCAACGGCCTGGATAGCGTATTTGTTTATCAGAGTACCCCAGATGGAGTCAAAATCGAATCTCGTAGCGAGCTCTGGGTCAACGAGTTCATCCGTTCTCGTGCCGTAAACCACTCCTTGCATAATGTCGGTCGCTGTGAGTGCAAATATCTTGTTTGCGAGTTTAACATTGAAAGTGTCAAAGATCTTGCTCAGGTGGTAATAGCTACCCGCAGCGAGTGGGAACATAACCTTCGTCTTTCGACCCTTGTGTTCGATTTCCAATTCGCCCTCTGCAATTTCAATGCCAGGCTGGCCGTACTCGCCCATGCTGCCCATCTTCACTAGATGTGCGTCAGGTGCGTTCCTCGCCATTGCATAAACAATATTCATGTTCGTTGCAATGTTGTTCAGTTCAGAGTACATTGCATGTTCCTGGTCAATCATACTGAACGGAGCTGACCTCTGCTGCGCTAAGTGTACTACACTTTCCGGTCTATACTTGCTGAATATAGCATCTACTAATTCAGAGTCCCTAGCGTCTGCAAAAACAAATTCCAAATTGTTGTGTCCAGTCACTCTTTCGTAGACTGCAATCCTGTGCGGCATCGACTTGATCGGGACGAGAGAACGTGTATGGACGGACTTTACCAATTTTCTTGTAGCAAGGTTGTCCACCAACACAATTTTCTTTTCTGGATGTTTCGTCCCAAGATGAACTGCAAGCGGCCAACCAATATATCCATCAGCCCCGAAAATTATGATAGCATCTGACAAAGTCTGTTAATCGCGTTGGTTGTTGGTTCGTAAACTTATTTATAGAAACGGGACATCGCGTATGAACCGAGCGTCCACTACGTTGAAACAAGATTCCCGTCGCATCATGGTAAGATTTACCCAATATGTCATTCCATACTCTTGATCTTGACATCACATTCGATTTGATGAGCGGCGTAGTCGCGTTGCTTGTCAGCTACTATGCGTTCCGGTACACAAAGCTTCTCGAAAGATCGCCTCTCAAATTTATCAGTCTTGGTTTCATAATGCTTGGAATCGGCCTCCTAGTCGAAGCGTTTGTATTTTCACTTGTGGTCTTCGGCGTTGGAGATCTCACAACAGTCAGGATTTACGCCCTAGGAACTACAGCCCTTTACGATATACTTCAGGCCGGCGCGTTCTTGTTGTTTGCCGTAGGATATCTAAGAAGTGCATTTGCCTCTCCGCGGTCGAAAATCGAATCCGCCGGAGCAGCCGCTCTTGGTCTAATCATTCTCCCAGCAGTGAATTCTCCCGGATTTCAACGGCTACGGGATCTGTTTCACCTGGTTCGGACGATTTCGGCTGTGTCAGAACTACTTTCAGTAATATTCCTAGCAGTAGTTGTATTCGTTGGACTCTTGGGCTATTCCGAGACCAGGCATAGATTCTCGCTCCTTGTAATGATGAGTTTTGTACTAATCCTTGCCGCGCAGATATTCCAATTGTGGACGGCTCTTTCGGCTTCGGTTCAACTTGACATCGTAAGTTCTACGGTACAATTCGCAGGGTTCCTTTCGCTCCTGATTTTCCTAGTTTGGAGAAATAAAATTGGTCCAGCCAGAAAAGCCTCGCAGCAAAATTAGAATATATCTGGACATACTACGCGCCGTCGAAAACGGCGGTAAGACGAAACCGACTCATGTGTTGCAAAAGGCGAACTTGTCGCACGATCGGCTCACAAAGTATCTCGGTGAGCTGGTGGAGAAAAAACTCGTTAGTGAAAACGAAGATGATGGAAACAGATACTACTCACTGACGCCAGATGGAATCAAGTTTTTGGACGAGCTCAAGCGAGCTGAGACATTCGTTTCTGGTTTCGGTCTTTCATTCTAAGTTTTTTTATCGTGTCTTGAGTTATTCTATAATAGTGCCATTCCTTCAATCGTCTTGCTCCCAGCTTCTCATAGAACTTTATCGCGTTCCTGTTCCAAGAGAGTACTGAGAACTCGAACCGGCCGCAATCGTTTCTTGCAGCTTCGTTAATGCATTTCATAAAAAGAGCCAGTCCAATCTTTTTCCGTCTAAATTTCTCGAGAACGAAAATGTCTTCAAGATAGAGAGTG
>DATLTL010000225.1:0-2558 GCA_035533635.1 Nitrososphaerales archaeon | reverse complement strand
CTACATACATTCAGAAGTGGAAACTCTGAAGCGAACCGAGCTCTTGCGCGACTTGAGACGTGGAAAGTACGACGTCCTGGTTGGGATAAACTTACTCCGTGAAGGGCTGGATTTGCCGGAAGTCAGCTTGGTTGCGATACTTGACGCTGACAAAGAAGGTTATTTGAGATCTGATGTTGCATTGATCCAGACGATAGGCAGGGCCGCGCGAAATTCAGCGGGTCAGGTAATCATGTACGCAGACGAAATGACAGGTTCCATGAAGAGAGCAATTGATGAAACGAACCGCAGGCGGGAAACTCAGATGAAGTTCAACAAAGAGCACCACATCACACCGGAGACTGTCAAAAAGGAAATACGTGCGCTCATAGCCGATACGGAAGAAATTGAAGAAGAGATTTCAAAGTCAAGAGAGAAGATGATTCTTGAATCACCAGAGTTTCCGAGGCTCATTTCCGAGCTTGAAGAACAGATGAAAATGGCCGCGAACAACTTGGAATTCGAGTCGGCCGCTAGAATTAGAGACAAAATAAAGACTCTATTGAAAATGCACAAGCAAAAAGTGTAACGTTGAATCGTAAATTTACTCTGCAAAAAGCAGATATGATGCGGGTCCAGAGGCGAATATCGTTCAAATTGGCAGGGACGATGACTCTCTCAGAGGTTGCGAAAGAAGGAGCTGCTGACGAATACACGGATTACATAGTTTACAAGCGCCTCGCTGAGAGTAGTAGAACAAAGGACCCAAAGCTCAAGGAAATCTTGACTAAACTTTCGAAAGTGGAATGGAAGCATTATGAATTCTGGATTAAATATTCTCCCGAGTCAAAGGAACGCCCGAAATCGTGGGCTGTTTATGTAACTTTTTTCCTCCGGTTTCTTTTTGGAATCACTTTCGCAATCAAATTCTTGGAGAAGCACGAGGATGAATCCGTAAAGAGGTACAAGTCTGTTCTGCCGATGATCCCTGAGGAGGACAGAAAAAACTTTGACGAAATGATCGCGGATGAGGTGGAACACGAAAGCACGTTGATGAACGAAACGAAGGGAAAATACATCAAGTACATTTCATTCGTAGTTTTGGGTCTAGCTGATGCAATCGTTGAAATCTCTGGCATTCACGCCGGCTCTCTCGGAATTTACAATCGTACCGAGCTGGCTGGCCTCGCTGGAATCATTGCTGGAGCTGCGGCATCCATCGCTATGGCTTCAGCCGCTTTCGCCCAGGCAAAACAAGGTTTCGAGGGCTCTGCGACTGTCTCTGCAGGATTCACTGGCGTTTCTTATTTCGTCAGCGCAATTATTCTTGCTACGCCATATTTCTTGACAAAAAGTATGTCGATTGCAATCGGGTCTTCAATCACACTTGCAATTATCATTATAGCGTTCATTAGCTACTACAATTCCATTATCTCCAATGCAAAGTTTTTGAGAGATTTTTCGGAGCTAGCCGGTATCGCGCTTGGAGCTAGCGGAGCGCTATTTCTGTTCGGATTCGTAATAAGATCAGTATTCGGAATAATAATCTAGCCGAAAACCAAACACCCTTGGACATTACGGGTATGTTCAAGGGATTCAGGTATTTTTTGCTAATTTGCTGTACCAGTTACCTTCGCAACGGAAACAGTTAAGTTTCAATTCGTCATTTCTCAATGAGCCTTCTAGTACAAAGTGTAAACTGATCTTTGGAATCAACTAATCCAGACGAATATTCTCTGAGAAAATCAAAGGACAAGATAATAATTCGAGGTGCTCGCCAGCACAATCTGAAAAATATCAATTTGGATATTCCAAGAGACAAGTTCGTTGTGATAACCGGTCTTTCCGGTTCTGGCAAGTCGTCGCTCGCCTTCGACACGATTTACGCTGAAGGTCAACGCAGGTACATAGAATCACTTTCAGCTTACGCGAGACAATTCCTTGGGCAGATGGATAAACCGGACGTTGATTATATCGAAGGACTCTCTCCTGCAATTTCTATCGAGCAGAGGGCAGCGGCAAAGAACCCGAGATCTACAGTAGCCACCGTCACAGAAATACATGATTATCTGAGACTGATGTTTGCACGAATAGGAATTCCCCATTGCCCTAATTGCCACAAAGTCATCGCGAGGCAAACGGTGGAACAGATGGTCGATCAGATATTGAAGTTCAAGGAGAATACCAAAATTCAGGTTCTGGCGCCGGTAATCAAAGCGCAGAAGGGCGAGCATCGGGACATCTTCAGGAATCTGAAAAAACAGGGATATTCGCGAGTTAGAGTGGATGGGACCGTACGCGAACTAGATGATGACGACATTAGTTTAGAGAAAAAGAAGAAACACACTATCGAGGTCGTTGTGGACAGGCTGGTCGTGAAGTCCGGGATTGATAAGAGGCTCGCAGACTCGATCCAAACCGCGTTGAACCTGTCAAAGGGTTCTATTGTGTTCGATGTGAACGAGGACAAGTCAAAGGAAGTAGTCTTGAGCGAAGCTATGGCATGTGCAACATGCGGTTTTTCTCTTGAAGAACTTTCTCCAAGAATGTTCTCATTCAACAGTCCATTCGGCGCTTGC
>DATLTL010000224.1:0-4698 GCA_035533635.1 Nitrososphaerales archaeon | reverse complement strand
GCACCAAAGTCGGATCTCCCGTAAATTGCCGGCAGCGAGTCGTACCTTCCACCGCCGCATAAAGCTCCCAACCTTGGATTGTCTCGGTCAAAGGCTTCGAAGACCATGTCGGTATAGTAGTCAATACCTCTGACTACGCTGAGGTTGAGCTCCACATCTCTTACTCCTCGGGAATAAAGTGAGTCTATTACTTGCACGAGGTTTGAGGGATCAATCTTCAAATCCTTCAACATCTCCGAAACCTTGGTGACATCGCCAGCGAGCTTGACAAAATCTACGAGCTTTGAAAGTTGTTCCTTTGACAGGCTAGAAGAATATTCGTCGGCTATTTGATCAAATGATTTTTTTGCTAGCTTGTCAATAGCGCGCATCGCGTCGAGTACTCTCTCCTTGTCTTCGATCTTAATCGAATCTCGTATGAATGACTCGAGGATTTTTCGCGACCCGATAGAAATCCGGGGGTTAGTTCCGAGCTTCTTGAAGAGCGTAGATGTAAATTCGATTACTTCTGCGTCCGCTTCGGCGTTGGATGGCCCAAACAGTTCGGCATCCCACTGGTAGAACCACCTGTATTTTCCATACTGCGGCTCGTCGTACCTCCAGACTGATGAAAACGCTCCCATCCTCACAGGCGGGCTCAGGTCACGCTTTGATGCGACGTACCGAGTGATTCCAACGGTCAAATCAAAGCGTAGTCCGAGGTCTCGGTCACTCTTGTCTTTGAAGTGGTAGATCTCGTCTCTTATTCCCGGTCCGCTTTTCGCTTCAAGCGTCTCCAGGAGTTCCAGGCTCGAAGGCTCCATCAATTTGTAATCGAACAGCCGGCAAGTGTCGAGAAAAGCTGATCTGATAATTTCGGAGTTTTCAGCTTCTTCGGGCGAAATATCCCGAAGACCTCTAGGAATCGAAAAATCCATTTGAGGTTCTCTACTTTTTCAGTTGTTTTCCGATTTTGGCGAGCTGCGCGAGATAAGCGCTTAATTGAATGTCGGGGTTCGCCCCGAGCAAGAGTCTATAATCTGCGTCTGCTGTTGCCTGCAACGCGTCAAACGAGGTCGAATACTTTGACTTCGAAAGAGCTTCATTGGCGTACTTTATGAAATCGTGTTCAGACATTCCGTTCACCTGCATCAACTCGATCATCTTCGTCCTGGCGGTGGAGAAATCACCATCGAGAGCGGCGTCCATCACTTCCGAAACTTTCGCCTTACCGGAAATACCGGTAACTTTGTTCACGTTTTCATTTGTTAGATCCCCCATGGTCGAGGCAGCCTGTAACATGTTCAACGCGTGTCGCATGTCACCCTCAGTAGCGTGAAATATCGTAGCGAGTGCCGGTTTCTGGAATTTGAGGCCTTCCTTCTTGCATATTGACTCCAAATATGCAACGACATCTGCCTCAGACAAGCGCGAAAACCGAAAGACCGCACATCTGCTCTGGATGGGCTCGATAATATTGGAGCTGTAATTTGCGGTGAGGATAAAGCGCGTAGTCCTTGAACTCTCTTCCATTATTCTTCTTAGGGCGGTTTGAGCGTCATTCGTATTATGCGTAAGTATTCCATTGGCGAGAAAGAAGCATTTGTTGTTTTCCATAGAAATGTTCAACACTTCATGCTCTCCGATGTCTCTTATCGCTACGACTTTGGAATGTTTTATCTTAGGAAGGCCCATTCCCGCGATTCCGACAGTTTCATAGATCCTTGGCAAAACTGTTCCCTGGATTGTCTCTTTGTTTTTCAGTTCGTGCTCCCATACAACCACTACCTTGTAGCCTTTTGCTTCTAGCTCGCGAACATGCTTGTCATCCTTCTCCATATTTCGTCTCTGTTTCTCGTACTTTGGTTCTACTTTGCAAGATGGGCATACATGCCACCAGCAACCGTGGACGAATAAGGCGATTCTCTCTTTGATGAGGAAGTCCAGAACGAGAGAGTATGGGTTTCCCCTTTCATTATAGAAAATAACATGTTCGCGACGATAAGGAATCCCCCAAGAATTTAATAGCCCAGCCATCTGGAACTCAAGTTTGCTTCTGAAGCGATTTTTCTTCCAGTATTCTACTGAAGCAAGGAAGGCCTTTCTGCTCGTTTCCTTGAAGAATCCACTTCTGACAAGCTTGCGATATGCTCCGTCTTCTCTGGCTAGCGAGATCTTATTCTTCTCGCTTATCAGACGCACTTTACCGGGATGTTCTTGGAAGAATTTTCGAGTTCCCTGACTGATAGCGAGCTTATGTTCCTCGCTAAGTTGCTTTCCGACCCAATATCCCTGTCCTTTTTTGTAAATCTGCGATGCCGAGAAGCCGTGAATCTTCCCCTCACGATATAGTCTTGTTGCGATCTCTGAGCGTTTTGCACGATATGCTTCTGAGGAATAGGGCTTCTTGTGCTTGATCCCAACAATAGCTAACTGCGATATTTTATGTCTCTCTTCATCCGTTCTATCAGTGGACAATGAACCAAAGAAAATATTTCTGCAATTCGTAGAACAGAAGTAATGTTCGCAAATATTGTATGGGTGGTGTCTGTAAAAGAATCTTTTGCAGTTGTAGCAATACAGGAACCTATTCGAAAAGTCAGCTATCTCCGTCACGTTTGGAACGAGATCTCTGGTTCTGAGCGTCTTAATCGAAGTTCCGTGAATTGTGAAGAAAGGGTGGTTCGAGGAAGCGCGGATTTTTCTACCGTCTTCGAGCTCTATTTCATACAGCTGAGCACTTCCCGATATTACCACTTTTCCCGTATCATTTTCTGCGCGCAAAGACTTACTTGAGAATGATGGCAGTTCAAAAGATTGGTCGCCATGGAGGTGTAAAAGTTCCTGAAGTGATATTTCTGCCAGTTCATTTAGCTTTCCTACGAGAACCTTGGTTTCAGGATCTAGGCACATCGCATCTGACTCGTCCAAAAGTACAATTCTGAATGGAATATTTTCCCGACGATCGGCGTAGCTAGAGAAATTCTTTATCCTGACCCTTACCGTGTCGATTCCTCTTTCGTTTGATGCGTTCAGTTCGAGCGTGTAATCTTTCCAGCTCGAGCCCATGATTTCCCTCGCAACGCACAGTGCTACTGTCGTTTTCCCGGTACCTGGAGGACCTGCAAACAAAATGTGTGGCATCTCTTGCGGCTTTCTCACGATTGCCTTCAGTCGTTCGACAATCTCGGACTGGTTTATGACCTCTGAAAGACCAAGAGGCCGATACTTTTCAACCCACATCAGTTGCTCTGTGGATTCAGTCGCCGATTCATCAACTAACCTCTTGCTCAATTCAACCACGCTCAAAAACCGCGAAAATTCTAATCAAAATCCATTCCAAACAGGCGGATAAGGTTTTGGAGTCAAATTTCGGGGTTCGGCTCATAACCTAGAATTTGTGTTTTCTAAGGGTATCTTCCTTATCTGCTGCTCGATCTCTACTCGGGCTTTCGAGAAGATTTACCTTGAGATTGTATTGCGTACGAGTTATAATCTAGTTTCTAACCCTCATAGACCTACAGATGTCTTCACAACCTGTGCTACAGTCGATTCGCGATAGAGAGTTTGCATACCTCCTATCGAGCACCAGGCTCAAAGTGAAACAAAAGACTGCAAAGATAGACATCGGTAGCATACACTTGGAACCTATGAACGAGGGCGATGCAGTGGACCTGCCAAGATGGATAGCCGAAGTTCTGATCAGTCTTGACGTGTGCGAGAGCCAAGAAGAGAGTTTTGCTTCCGAAGTATTCAAGGCAGTCACACGGGAAAAGATCGCGGGTTCGGATCAGATTTCGGCGCTCCGCCCAGATTTTTATTTGAAGATTAGGCGACACCTTGCATTTGCTAATGATTCAAACAAGGTTAAGATTTCGAATATTCCTGAAATTGAAAAAACGCGGACTCTGATTTATGATCTGATGGCGCTCAGGCTGCGAAAGATTCTGAGCATTGCTGCGTCGCTCTCGCCGCCAACTGATCTCAGAGGCAAACTAACGCCCGAGGAATACCAGATTTTCGACTCTGTTTACTCTCTCTTGCAATCGTGGCGATCCATGACGATGGACGGAACGTGAAATAATGGAATACAGTGAATCAGCGGTTCAGGACAAACTTGGCCAGTTTTTGGGTGGCTTCGTGGATGAGAGAAACGAGCTAAAGTACAGAATCCAAATTTCAAACCTTTCAGCCACACAAGGGAAATCTGTTACTGTGGATTATCCGGATCTAGAGAAATATGACACAGATCTTGCTACCAGCTTGGTCAAGCAGCCCGATCTATTTCTCAAATCATTTGACAACGCAGCTTTGGAAATTCTGAATCTCTATAATCCAACTCACGCAGACAAAGTCAGGAAAGAGCTCCGCGTCCGACTACGCGAGCTCACGGATCGAATTTCACTCAGGGGTGTAACGAAAGAGCAGCTGAACACGATGATCATGGTCGCCGGTATGGTCACGAGAACATCTGAGCTAAGACCTCTAGCTGTCAACGCCGCTTTTCGCTGTTCGAATCGACACATTACCATGGTCGAACAAGATGGGGCTGGCACCACTTTGAAGCGCCCGATCAAGTGCGAAACTGAAGGATGTGGCGAGACGAGGAATTTTGAACTGGATGAAAAAAGAACGGAGTTTGTCGATTTTCAGGTAATAAAAATTCAGGAAATGCCGGAAGAGCTACCGCCGGGTCAGTTGCCTCAGTCGTTTGACGTA
>DATLTL010000223.1:0-16437 GCA_035533635.1 Nitrososphaerales archaeon | reverse complement strand
CCCAGCTATGACTCAAATGGAGCAACAGCCACTTCTTTCAATTCATAACGCTGGAATATCAACTGACGTGACAGATCAAAACTTCGCAAGCAAGAAATCTGGAGCCAAAGTAGAAGAGCTTCAAAAGGAGCTGCTGGAAGCACTTGATAGATTAGAGAAGCTAGATGTTGAAAGCTAGCACGAACCTTGGCGCTTTTGAAACTTTAAAGAACTCGATCTGAAAGCCGCTGCCGATGAGCTAGCGTGGTAGTAGCCTATCCTTCCGCGGATGCAATTATAGAGTTAAACAGAAGGGCAATCGAAACAATAAAAGTGAAGAAAGCAGATAGGCACAGAGTTCTTTCACGCGGTAGAATAGACATCGTCCTGAAGGAAACAGAGGCATGCGACGGAGACACTTACGACATGGCCGAGACCCTCCTCAAAGGCCTGGTTGAGATGCCCCATTCGTTTGATAGCGCAAATCGCAGAACCGCTTTTTTGGCTGCAATGAGTTTCCTTGAAATGAATGGCGAGACAGCTTTAGTAAAGCCTGATCCTAGGGTGCTACTCGGTATTCGACAACATTTTTATTCAGATTCAGAGATAAAGGAGTGGCTGAAGGGTAATGCAATCCGTCCATTTGAACGATAATGACAAGGAGTTTCTGGAAATAGCGGATCGCATTATGAAGGAAGAAAGGGACTTCCTAGAAGAGATTGGAAGACTCTGATTTTTCCTGTTAGATCTGAAATCATAATTTGTCATTCAATTATGTTATCTAATGCCGTTTTCTAGTTCGAGATGTTGATACCTAACTTTGCCGTCAAATCTTGACTCCGCTTTTGAAGCGATGGCGAAAAGCGCCGCTCATGATCTCGTGAAAAGCTCCGACGTCTTAGGACTGGGTAGTGGTTCTGCGGTTGCGTGGTTTGCAAAGGCTCTGGGTCAGCGGGTAAAGAAAGAGTCGCTCAAAATTTCGGTAATACCTTCATCAATGCAGTCGTGGATTCTGGCTAAAGAAAACGGGTTGAACCTCGTAAACGACTCTGCTCACTGTCCTGCTATTGTAGATGTTGCGGTGGACGGTGCAGATCAAATATCTCTCGCAACAAGGTCCATGATAAAGGGTGGCGGCGGCGCACTGCTCAAGGAGAAAATCATCATCTCCTCCGCGAAAGAATGCTACATCCTGGCCGACGAATCCAAATACGTGAAGATACTGAACAGGTCGGTGCCCGTGGAAGTTACGCAATTCGCTGCACTGTCGGTCGAGCAAAAGATGAAGAAACTTCTGAGCGCGGAACCGATCTTGAGGAAATTGGACAAGGGTTATCCATTCTTCACAGAATCGGGAAACGTAATATTGGACTGCAGCTTTAAGGAAGATATTACTGATCCAGTGAAACTAGAGGCAAAGATCAAGGCTATACCGGGTTTGGTTGAGGCCGGAATCTTCAACAATGAAGTGGAAAAGTTCTACAAAGTAAATCAGAACGGAACTTTTGAGACTCTGTGACCGAAACTGACTTTGTGCCTTGAAGTGTAAGAATGCATCAGACCGTTCGTAATTTCGCCAGCAATCTTTAGCATCGTCGGCTTGTCGGTCATCAAAGTCCTTTCCTCTCCTTTTTCTAAACCCGCGCATTTTGCCGAAAGATCCGAATTCTTGATCTCCTCCAGAGCTGCTCGCCATGAATAGGGCTCCTTTGCAAGCGCCAAGTGATGACCATCTTTCCACGAGTAGAGCATTGAATGCGTCGAGAAATTGGAATCTTTGAGCAAGATTAGAATCAATTTTTCAAGAGCCTCCCAGGTCTCAAGTGCACGCCAGTTGGACAGTGCTAGTCCCGATTCGTCGTCGCAGCACAACGCGTAGTCTAGTCCGGTCATCTAGTTCACATCTTCAGTGGATTTATTTCAAGAAGAATGGTGAACCGAGCTGTGGAATACTGATCTAATACGATGAACGACTTTCATCGTGCGCAGTATTTCGACGACTGTGGGCTGCGTTCCTCATTCGAATGAAACGTACGACGACGGGCAGAAGGAAGATTACCAGTAGCCCCTCAAACAAGTCAAAGAAAATGGAGACAACAATTGCAATCACCGCGATCCCAATGATCGCTGCAGTGATGGTCCTCTGCTCGCTCTGGTCTTGAGTTATTGGCCCCTGCTTGAAAGGGTTCCCACTTCGCGAGTAACCCTCCTTGGCCTTGTACGACTTGTAGTAGTCTTGAGTTTCAAAACGCGGTTTGCCGCTCTGTTGTTTTACTAGAACAAAGGCCAAAATAATCACGACAGCGATTATTGCGAATATACCAGTGATCACTGGAGTTATCAAGTCGGCCATCTCTAAACACGCGATTATGACAATGGCCAATACCACGTAAAAGTATTTCCGGCGTTTTCCCAATCTGCGCTAGTTCCAAATGAGCCTATGCATGTTCATCGTGCTGAAATCGAAAACTAGTTTCTCTCTCAAATCGAATGGCATAGTCTGCAAAGGTTATTGCAGAAACATTTTCGGATCCTTGTGAACTAGCTATTGCGCTGCTTGGACGCTTCACTCTACAATTTTTGAATCCGATAACCCGCACTGGATGCACCTATAGGTCACGCTGTTGGATCTTCTCGCGGTCTCTATCATCTTGTCTCCGCAGCAGGGACAAGTAAGAGATTTGATCTCGCTCAAGATCAATCAGATTCTCTAGGAAAAACGCTTGAATAAAAAGAAAGTAGAGGAGATTTCCTCTACTTAGTCTAGCTCGGGTCTAACCTATCGGACTCATTCCGGGGTTATCGATCGGAGTTTGTCTTCTGACGAGGTCCATCTTCGAGTACGGTTTGACCTTGCTCAGAGCCTCGTTGAACTGCTTCTCCGTCACCACAAGCTCCTTGAGCTTCGCATTGACGACGTCGCTTCCCTTGTACTTGTCAATGTACTCTCTTATTGCGAGCATTGAGGCTGTGTCTGCGACTGCTTGGATATCCGCTCCGCTGTAGCCTTCGGTTCTCTTTGCTAGCTCGTCTACGCTGATGTCCTTTGCTAGAGGTCTGTCCTTGAGGTGGATCTTGAGAATCTCCTTTCTTGCCTCGAGATCGGGTACGCCGACGTACATCATCTTGTCAAAGCGACCTGGTCTCAAGAGTGCTTGGTCGATCATGTCCGGTCTGTTTGTGGCGCCGATTATCACGACGTCTCTTAGCTCTTCAAGACCGTCCAGTTCAGTTAGAATCTGGCTGAGCACCCTCTCTGTGACTTGGCTATCTCCCACCGAACCTCCTCTAGTTGGAACAAGAGAATCTAGCTCGTCCATGAAGATGATGCACGGAGCAGCTTGTCTTGCCTTGTGGAATATCTCCCTGACTCCGCGCTCGGATTCTCCCACCCACTTTGAAAGAAGCTCTGGGCCCTTCACGCTGATGAAGTTGGCTTCACTTTCACTCGCGACAGCCTTTGCGAGCAGAGTTTTTCCGGTACCTGGTGGTCCGTATAGCAGGATTCCCTTTGGCGGACGCGTCTTTGCGTAATCAAAGACGTCCCTGTACTTTAGCGGCCATTCGACTGCCTCCTGCAGGTCTCTTTTCACGAGGCTCAATCCGCCTACGTCAGTCCACCTGATGTTGGGTATTTCCACTAGGACTTCTCGCATTGCGGAAGGCTCCACTTCCGTTAGGGCGTCCTGGAAATCGCTCATTTTCACTATGATCTTGTTCAAGATTTCAGCAGGAATCGATTTCTTTTCGAGATCTATCGAAGGAAGCACCCGTCTGAGGGAACGCATAGCAGCTTCTTTCGCAAGCGCTTGCAGGTCTGCTCCCACGAATCCATGAGACGAAGAAGCTAATTTCTGGAGATCCACGTCCTCTGCAAGTGGCATACCGCGAGTGTGAATCTGCAGTACTTCTAATCTGCCCTTCTGGTCGGGAACTCCGATTTCTATCTCTCTGTCAAACCTTCCAGGTCTTCGGAGCGCTGGATCAAGAGCATTTGGTCTGTTAGTCGCTGCGATGACAACAACCTTACCTCTAGATTCCATGCCATCCATTAGGGCAAGTAGCTGAGCTACAACTCTCTTTTCGACTTCGCCTGTCACTTCCTCTCTCTTCGGAGCGATGCTATCGATTTCGTCAATGAAGATTATGCTCGGAGCATTTTTCTCTGCTTCTTCGAAAATCTGTCGAAGCCTTTCCTCGCTCTCGCCGTAATACTTGCCCATGATTTCTGGACCAGTAATGCTGATGAAGTGAGCATTCGTTTCGTTTGCGACTGCCTTTGCAAGAAGTGTCTTTCCAGTGCCTGGAGGACCATGTAGCAGGACTCCTTTTGGAGCTTCGATGCCCAACCGCTCGAAGAGCTCTGGATGCTTCATCGGAAGCTCGATCATTTCGCGTACCTTCACGACCTCTCCGCGCAGGCCTCCAATATCCTCGTAAGTTACTCTTGGCAGGTTTCGCTGGGGTTTCGCGACCTCTTCGCTGATGACGATCTGGGTACCCTCGTTTACTATTACGGCTGGTGCGTCTGGATGGATCTTAGTTACGATGAGATCAATTCTGCGGTTCATGACGTTGATCGCAATTTCGTCTCCCTTGCCCACTACGCGACCATCGAGTAATTGACCCAGGTATTCTTCTCCCCCGGTGATCCTCAGTGCTTCTGTCGGGGCAAGCGTTACCTCTTCTGCGTACGCGGCTTCGATGCGTTTCACTATGACCTTGTCGTCGATTCCTACGCCAGCATTGTTTCTGGTGCTTCCGTCTATCCGGATTATACCGCGACCAGTGTCAGAAGATTGGGCTGGCCAAAGTAATGCGAATGTTTTCTTCCTTCCTTGGATTTCGATTACGTCTCCAGTCGCAAATCCCATCTTGGAAATTATTTCAGAATCTACTCTAGCGATTCCTCTACCTACGTCTCTAGTCTGTGCTTCTGCAACTCTTAATTCAATTTCATTATCTTTTTGTTTTGGCATATTATTTTACCTCCATTTTTATTAACGTAAATTGTCCCCAAAAAAAGCGGGGAATGGTGGATCTAATCCACCTTAATGCTGACGCCTTTCGGCTTTGGCGGTGACTTTAGCTTCAGCTTGACTTCGAGTATCCCGTTGTTGTAGGAAGCTTTGGTCGAGCTTGCATCTACAGGTGCGCTGAGCGGTACTTGAGTGTCGTACTTGCGCTCGCCGTTTTGCGCCTTGATGCTGAGTGCGTTGTCAATCACTTTTAGCTGGATGTCCTCTTTTTGGACGCCCGGCATCTCTGCTACCACCTTTAAGATACTCTCCTTCTCATCTATCAGAGTCTCAACGAATGGCTCTCTCGAACCTAGTTCTAAGATCCCTTGCTTTGTAGGCCGCACATTTCCAAACTCCCTCACCTGGGGTTTGCCGTCCGGACCCACGGTCATCTGATAGCCGTAATAGACGGTATTTGGGTTCTGCATGTTCACTTCGGCTGCTTTGAGCATGCCGTTGATCAACTGGTCTACGTCCTGAAAGCCGATCCCGAACCCGAAAGAAAACGGGTCAAAGGAGGCGGCTGGATCGTAGTCACTAGCGTCGGACTTTTTCCTGTTTGTGTATCTCCAACTCATGCTTGTTCACCTTTACGTTAGTAACCATAAGAGAGTAACTACCTGCTTAAAAACATTCTGAAAGTAGCAATGACAATAGTACGGCTCGCGCTTAGACGAAGTCTAGCAGCGACGTTTCCTGTCTTTCATTACGATTGAATAAACTATATCGATGTCGTCACCCTTCCACGCACCCGCGAACCGGAGCAGTGACCCTTCCTTTCTTTCAACCGAAATTCTCAGAACAACATCCGAGAAGGATTCGCCCGACCTCTTGAGCTTCTTGAGCGTCCCATACGCTTTCTCGGACAGCGAGATGACCTTCGCCATTTGCTTATGCTTATGTTCATGCGCAGATATATGAATTGACAGTTTCTGCGTGTTCGGATGAGGAGAAGTTCCATCAGAGTGCGGCCCTGGAGCCTGATTTCTGGAAAGGAACCAATCTTAAATGATTGGAAGCGTACAATGTGAACAAGGTCTACAAAATGTCAGAGACCATCAGAGTATCGACAAGGACAAAGGAGGCACTTCTCAGAATTGCTGCGAAACTACAAGGAGAAACGGGACGACACGTCGACTATGACGAAACAATAAACCACTTGTTGAAACTTGAGAACAAGAATCCTGATGCATTTATGAAATTCGTCGGTTCAGCCAAAGGCGTGAAAAGTGCTGACTCTTTGTTGAACGCGCTTGCAAAAGAGAGGACATTGGATGAGCTCAAAGCTAAACGGAAGTATGGTGTTTGATACCAGCGTTCTTGTTTCGATTGCTGTTGACTCACCAATATTCAAGGCAATTCAGGGCAGCATTTCGAACGAAAGGATTAAGCCTCTAACTGCTCATCATAACGAAAACATCATCACCTTTGCGAACGAAATCTGTACTGATCTTTCATAGTTCGTGGGTAGAAACCCCACAGATGATCAAGAGCGTGGCCGCCCCGAAGATTAAACGAAATTGATAAGATTGGATCAATTTGACTCTGATCCATGCCACTTTCCACCGGATTAAAGAATCAGAGGATACTCGTGACTGCGGCAAGCCAGGGAATCGGCTTTGGAGTAGCCAGAGCATTCCTCGGAGAGGGAGCGCGGGTAGTTATCAATTCTTCCAACAAGGAACGCCTGGACAAGGCAAAGGCGGAATTATCGAAACTAGGCGAAGTACACAGCATCGTTGCCGATCTTTCCTCAAGAGATGGTATCGAAGACATTGTATCAAAGACTGTAGAATATCTGGGGGGAATCGACACTCTGGCTTATGTCACAGGCTCTCCCGCAAGAGGCGCGATAATGGAAAAATCCTACGAGGAGTGGGAGGGCGCAGCCCGGCTATTGACGGTGAGTCCAGCTTATCTAGGGCGCAAGGTTGGCGAGGTAATGTCCTCCAGCAACACCAAGGGTAGAATGGTATTTTCATCATCGTTTGCGATAAGAGAACCTACTGCGAATCTGGCGCTGTCAAACGTATGCAGGGTTGCAATTTTCGGACTGGTCAGATCCCTCGCAAGAGAACTCGGACCCAAGGGCATCAGGGTGAACGGGATAATGCAGGGCTACGTCAAGACGGCGCGAGTGGATACTTTGGTCGGCGACGCTATGAAGCGAAAAGGGATTACTGAAAAACAGGCTATTGACGAAATTACTAGCCAGATACCACTGTGCTACATTGGAACTACGGAGGAGATTGCAAAGTCCTTCCTTTTCCTGGGAAGTGAAATGTCTTCTTACGTCAGCGGCGCGATGCTGCCGGTTGATGGAGCGCTTCTGAAATCGGTAGGCTAATCCAGAGTCAATACATTCGTGTAGAAGAAGACTTCGATCTCACTTGAAATGATATGTGTTACTGAATCTAAAGATCCATACTTGCGTTTAAACGACATATGTGTGAGTTATAGAATGTAAGAGAAGGTAGAGCGAGGCGGAATGAATCTTTCATGTTGGATGAACACGATCTTGACCAATCAATTAATAGTCAGTAAGCATTTTGCCAAGAATTGATGAAGGTTTTAGTTGAAAAGGGTGAAACGACACTTATCCACTTACTCAAAAAGATCTGCCATCCAGAAGCGATTAAACTCCCAGTGGGCGATTTACTGATCGCAAATGACTCTGGAGCCCTCGTAATGGAGCGCAAAACTGTTCGGGATCTCATAGGCTCGATCAGGTCAAACAGACTCTGGAGTCAACTGCTGGGGATGATGAAAGCTGATGAAATACTTGGATACGAGGTCAAGCGCAGACTGCTGGTCATTCAGGGTGGGTTTTGGGAGTATACCAACATCTCTTCTGTAAATGAAGAGCGACTTTGGAGTACTATGATGGGAGCACTTTTGTCCATAAACTACGTATACGACACGCCCTGCATAGTTTGCGAAAATAACTTTGCCTTTGAAACTTTCCTCCGGATCTTACTGCAAAGGGAAGCTAAAGGAAAGAATGATAGTTTTCCTGAAGGGAGATGGCACAAGAAACCTATAGGCAGGCTCCCGGTGAAAGATGTGAAACAATACGTCCTCGATGCTATCCCAACAATAGGAGAGGCACGTGCAAAGAAACTCTTGGAATCGTATAGCACAATATCTGATATTGCAAAGAGTAGCAAAAGTGAACTAATGAAAGTGCCGGGTATAGGAGAGAAACGCGCTGAAAAAATATATGAGATATTTCATTGAGGATGATTATATTCAATTCTTGACTTGAAGAATCGCTCCGTATCCTTGTCAACAAAATAAAGGTAGCATCCTTTCATTCCACGCGATAACAAGACTCTGTAAGTTCGCTCAACTAGTTCTACGAATTGTTCCTTCGACCTTTTGACGACCGTGTCCGCCGAATTCTCTGGATTGCCCACCCAGGTCTGTTTGTCGAAATCATAGACAAGGTCGTCTCCAAATATTACGCCTGCGTAATCAAATTCAAATCCTTGTGCTGTGTAAATGCACCCTACTTGGTCGATACCATTTGGATCATAAGCCCATAGATTTGACTTTGGAATTCCGGCGGCCAATATTCTTGCTTCAGGTTTTGCGTTCCACGGCCTGCGATAATCTCCAATAACTACATCGTCCTTGAGACTCCCATTGGGATTTGGATCTGACCACGCCCAACAAAATCCTGCTGTGACTCTGCCAGTGTGTCCTGACTTCACTTTTTCTTTTATTGCTATTTCGAGTTCTTCTGGGGTATTGAAAATCTTCAGATCGAATTCTTCGTGTTGGTCCCATATCACATTTGCAGTTCGCTTTATTCCCAGTGTGTTGTTCACCCAGTTTACGAATGCGTCAGACCCATTACACCTGAACTGAGCCTCAAGTTCATATTCGAATATCTTGCAGTTCTTCTTTTGTGCATATTCCTTGATGTACTGGACTGAGCCTACCTCGCCCGGTCGTACGACCTGATCATCATCTATGAAGAACGCACAGACTTTCGCAGCTTTGATCAGTTCTTCAATCTGAGGTATATCCAGCCTCTTGTTCTTTGGAGTAAATCTGCTCGCGCTTGTTTTCCTGATCCGATGAGCTTCATCAGCAATTAGTACATCCACAGCATTTTCTTCGGCTTCGATGTAGCTGTTGAAATATTTGAACTGGGCTGAACCGCGAGTACCGATTATTTTCCTTAGAGTCAAAGTGAACGCGCGCGAACCTGTTGCATAATGCGTGTTGTATTCTTGCCGTAGTAGGTCAGCCATCAGGTTGATTGCGATAACAGATTTTCCTGTTCCGGGTCCACCTTTTACGATAATTATAGTTTTCTGCTTGTCGTGGAATCCCTCTTTTGCAGATGTAAAGACCTTGTCGTAAACTACCTGCTGTTCATCCAAGAGGATGTATTCCTTCTTTCCTCTTATTACACCATCAACGTGCTCCATCAATTTTTTGCTGGGACGATACTTACTTTCTTCAATCCTCTTCAGGACATCAATGCCGCTGCCATGCCTTAGTTTTGGAATCAGGTAGCCTTCCAGTTTCTTGACGTCGTCAGCGGCAAATAGCGGCCATTTTTCGAGCGCTTGTTCGAACTTTTCAGCGAAAAGGACATCGCCCGGATAGTAACTGTAATTGTGAAGATAGGTACACGCGTTAAGGGCTATTGGATTTGCACCTTCGTGGAACGCCGTGTGCGTGTCCTCCAAATACATTTGATATTGCCCGACCTGGACCGAGGGGTGAAGAACTTCCCTGTTTCCTCCCACCCAAGTCATTACTTCATTTTCGCCGGGAGCTTCTTGGCACTTATCCCATTGCTTGAGTTCTATGATTACCGCATTGTCTTTGGTGTCGGAGTCCCTCCCACAAATCAAGCAGTCCAGTCTTTTCGAAGTTAGAGGCAATTGATATTCCAGAATGACACCTTGGTCCACGAGATTCGCGTGCTGGAAGACCTGCGCGATCGCTCTGAGAGAGTTTCTCCACGAATTCTTCTCGCTAGGAGAAGGATAGAAGCGGAAGTAATTGAAAAAAGCGAGGTACAGTTTCTCTGCAATCTGGTTTTGAACTGTATCCTCAATAAATTGCTTCGAAGTACCAGCAAATAGTCGCATGGGCTCGGAAGCACCGAAGCACCGGCATCTTATATGCATTCTAATTCAACACATATTCAAACTCTCTGCAAACGTGTTTATTGGATATGCAATAAGCACAATTGCTCTTTTGCTTTGAGGGTTTTCAATATCTTGGTCGGGAAAAAATTAGCGTCTGCTTTGATTGTAGTAATAGGAGTCTCCGCTTATGGTTTTTCAGCATAAACAAAGAAAAAGTTCTCATTGGACTAAAGGTCACAAATAGGAGAAACGCTATTGCATTGGATTTATCACTTTTTTGCAGGGATAATTCTCGAGCTGATTTTTCCCATTTCATAGTATTCCGTTGCAAGCCCAAATTGTTTCGATCTTGTTTTTACGATTTATTCGAAACATTTGGCTTCCTGTCAATGCTGCGACGAAGGTAAAGAGAGCTACAGCTGCAAGGGTAGCATAACCTAGATCTATAATGGGTGCGCGCTTTTTCGCTATTGCTTCCTCGATCTATTTTCTCATTTTGGCAGGGCTATAATCCTCAGTCTATAATTTCTCCAGTTCTCTGAACCAATTTCGAGAGTCTAAGATGTGAATGTTTTCGCCAGGATATATGATTCGGACGTTGCTCATCGCGTATTCGCTCATCCCAGCGGTTGGGCATACGAATAAGAGTCCACTGAGTCCCAAAGGTTGCTTAGCGTTGCGATATAGCATAACATAGCTGTCGAGGCTGGCTGTGTTAATTTGTTTCTTCCCAAACTTGCATTCCACCATAAATCTTTGCGCGCCTTTTTCAGCAATAATGTCGATCTCTCTTGCTTGCAACTGAACATTCCGCTGGATGACTCTCCATCCAGTCATTTTGAGAGCATCTGCTACCCTTCCTTCAGCTTTTCTTCCCTTCGGCCCGCGGTAACTACTTCCGACAACACTGTCTTCTTCCTCAGCTGCCGCTTCGAAATCTGACTCAGATTCTTTCAAGTATTGTTGATAGAGTTGACTAGATATCTTCGCACCAACTTTTGCTCCTTCATAAGTTACTTTGGCGCCAATCTTCGCGCCTTGATAGAGGGCCTTGCCAGTCACCGCCAAACCCCTGCCTAGAGAGGACTTGACCTCTGAATCATCAAATTGATCAATGTGTGGTGTAGAGATTTCAGGCAAAGAGCCTTGACGCGCTTGAATTATGAAATCTCCGATATCACTCGCGAAAATCCCAACAGCAAATTCTTCTGACTGATTTCTCTTTGTTTCGTCGAGAAAAGATATCCTAAGTTTACCTGCCGAAAATTCAGCTTTGACGACTTGCGAAAGCTGTATTGTCGTCTCGATTTTAGTATTGTCTTCCCCTCTAATCTTCGAAACAGATCCTGCGATGCCAGTAGATTTTGCGATGCAAAGAAGTCGTTTGTTCGTGGTGTAGAGGGTGCCATTCTTTACCTGAGAGAAAGCCTTCACTTTACAAGGAGTTATTCTGAGTATCTTTTTCATTCTCTAGCAAATCGGCCCCGACTATCATATCGGTGGCAAAGCTCACCTTGGACGAATGGGTATCTGTACGCATTGAGCGAGGCTCGACTGGAGGATTTGTCTCATTTCGTTCTGGGATTGTCGTGCTATTAGGTGGATCTACCATGCTCATTTTTTCAGTCGCAGGGTTGAGCGCCGAGCCGCAACTGTTGCAGAATCTTGCGGATGGATTCGACATCTTTGCTCCACACATAGAACAGAATAGAGGTGATGGTTGCTTAGGCGGAATCTTCGTTCGGCAGTATTTGCAGAACAAGGAACCCTCTGTTGTCTCTCTCCCACAAGCGACACACAGAGACATTGGATCAGATTAGCATTTGGCCAGAATAAAACTTTGTCCATATCTATCATTAAGAGAGACAGAGGAAGCAAGTGTGAGATAAAGAGTAAGAGAGAGGTAGTATGAGGACTTATAGAAGGGGGCTAAAATGGTGGGGTCGGCCGGATCTGAACCACAAGGAGTTCTTCAGTTTGAATATAATTAGAAATTATTGGCATCGCACCCGCCTTTTTCTATTGCAGTGTGACATTCATTTCGGAAGACCTTCGAACTGATCCCTCCACGAAGGCTTAGGCTGATCATTTTTCATCATGATGATTGTCGGAACTTTCTTCGATCCAGATACGGCCAGTGCGAGCGCATAAGCAAGATCATCGTGCGTCCCGCTCGCATGATCAAACAAATACCCGCCAACCCTGTTCCGCTTTGCCGTTATGCAGTTCAAGTTGGAAAGCAGTTCCAGGTTGTCAGGAAGCGTGATCCTTCCTAGTTCTAGCAAGGTTCTCAGGTTCGAGAGAACTTCAACCTGTTTTGAGCTCGTAAAAGTCACTCCTTCAGCAGGAAGCTTCAGCTCCTTGCAGTGCTCCAGGATCGGATTACCGATTCCAGTCGAGTCCACGACGAGTTTTTTGAATTTGAGCTTCGCGTGCAGGTCTGCAACCTGTACCGTAAACTGCGTGTGAACGTCACTCGAACCTTCCTTGTCCTTCGCAAGAAGTGTCTTTGCAAGGACCACGCGAAACGACGGCTTTTCCCCTCCGGAAACTTTCTCCACGACGACCAGAGCCGCGGGGTCGCTCAGCCCGCCAGGATCATAGCCCGCGTAGAGCTCGCCAGAAGGCAGAGATTTCCCAGAAATCAACCGCAGAGTCGGCAGTTCCAGCTTATCGGTTCTGGATACTCTGCGGTTGCAAGATTAATTCGAGTCTCCGTTTTCTTCGTGGATACTTTGTGTTGATGCAGATATGGTTTCGGTAACATCGGAAATCTTGTACCATACAGCTGTGAAACTGACTCCCTTAGTCCATGCCAGCTCGTTTATCCAACTTACAAGTCGAAAAACTCTCTTCGAGGTTTCGATATTATTTTCCGACTCACCTGTTAGTGCTATATCAAATTCAATGTGCAAACCGTTGACATGATGGCGCATTTCCTTGAATTTCAGGTTTGGATAATTGCTTACAAATTCCTCCACAGCTTGTTTCAGAGGGAAGATACTTCGACCTTCTTCATTTGCAAAACCGAAGCTCAAGTTCGCTACGAAGTGCTTCGTTTTACTAAGCAAAATCCTCTAATCTCTCCTTTGCTTTAGGTTCTTTGTTTGCTACGCTTGCGTTCTCAATCAAAGTTTTCCATTTGTTCTCTCCCTTAACCTCAATTCCACAAGCTTCACCCGGGGTTTTACCTTTCAATCCCTCATGCGTTCTTATGAAATTGTGGAATATTTGCATACCCTTCAAGATCGGTGTTTCTTTGATCTTCAAGCCTCTCATAGTCTTTTCTCTATCTCTGATCTCTCCGTTCATTCTTTCCATTTTGTTATTGTGAATCTTACCATCTATGGCAATATCTTGGATATGCTCGGAGCGAACCCCTACATTAGAACGAAATTCCTTTTTCCAAGCATTATGATAGCTTTCTAATCCATCAGTGATTAGCCGTACTGGTCTCTTTCCAGTGATCTCCTTTCCTTCTGCGAACAATCCCCGGGGATTGTGTTTTTCCTTAGTATCTGCGACTTCTTGAGCTATCCAGTACCGAGTTTCATCATCCATCAGAGCGAATAGATACTTCTGATCTCCTCTTACCTTTACGTAGATTTCGTCAGCTCTCCATACGTCAGAAACCCCGGGGTTGATCTTATCGGCATATTTTGCCATTAGCTCGGAATATTTCTGAATCCAGTTGTACACTGTTCTATGGCACACTTGAACTCCCAATAGCCTAAGAGATTTCTGCGTGTTTCTCAAAGACTCTCCGCTAAAGTAGAGTTGCATAGCTGTTGTGATCGCTTGAGGATTATGTTTCATTTTCTCAAAGCCGATATTCAAAGAGAACGTTCGATTGCAGAACTCGCAGATGAAACGCTGGATATTCTGGCCGTTCTTTGTCTTTCTAATGCCGTACTTCTTGATTGATTGTGAACCGCAGAATTGGCAAGAAGTTATCGAGACTGGCTCGATTATTCGCTTAGCTACTTCTTGTCTCAATTCAAAAGAGATTTGTACGGCGTAAATGTGCTTGCAATTCCATGCTCGGTAAAGGTAATCTGGACAAGTGCAACCCCAACCCTGATTAGTTTTGACAACTCGATACTGCTTTCCTTCTTTTGATTGGGAATTGACTAGATACTCAAAGTCAAAGACTCGTTCAATCTGGTTTTCCATATTCGCTATCATCTTTCCTTTTGTTTGTCTAAGTTCTGTTGCGGTTGCCATACACACATCGACATCCATAGGGATACACTAAGGGGTATATTAGTATAATGTTTATTGATGCGTATGTGTGCTAATAGGGATTTGTATTTATACCCCTGTGAAGATAGTCTATGGCATGATGAAACGGTACAATGTCGCAATGACCGAGGAAATGGAAAAGAAGCTTGAGCAAGAACGCAAAAAGAGACTCTTGGATTCAATCCCTGAAACGATAAGGACGATCTTGAGCGAATATCTGTCAAAAGCCTAAGCCGCTTCTTCAACTATTGTCATCTTGTTCCAAGATTCGATATTCAGGTAAAAGTTCTTGTCAATGTTGAAGTTGGTTGTCGGCATATTGCTCGCATGACCAGAGAGTTGTATCTTGATACTGAGAGGTACAAGAGGAAAATCGACTACATAGTCCTCTGCGGGAAAAAATAACTTACCATTTTCGAATGCAAACAGAACGATGAAGCGCCGTGATGTGTGTGACATTAGCGTACTTTGTCTCTGAAGCCCACTTTGAATCAAGGCATACGCGAGAGCCCTTTCATTATTCGAGTCTCCATTGAACGGTATTTCCTGAAACTCTAAGTTGGGGGTTCCTGAAAATTCAAGAAAGAATGCGCTGTGCCACTTCTGCCCCTTTGGATAAAGTTGTGGCGCTATTTCGCTTAAGTCGAATTGAAATCCTAATCTCGGATTAATTGCGTCTGTGTTGCCATCGTTTCCCGTACTAATATCGAGTTCAAATATTTTCTTTGCGAATGTTTTATCATTACCCTTGAACGTAACTTCCCTTATTGTACCTGTCGAAGAGGCGAACTCAAGCCTAGGTTTATCATGTCTCTGAATAAAAAATCGAATAATGCCCCTGTGAAGACTGTAGCGATTATTAGAACGATTAATAGTATGTTTGAGCCCAGATTCGAGCTGAGCAAGGTTCCTACGCTGGAGAACTCCGAAAGATTGGTTATCACGTAAATTCCTATCTCTACCAATATCACGATTATCATGATCGGGTAGAGCTTTCGCCACGTTCTTTGCTTCATGGCAAAAGCGAAAAACTGACGGATATTTTAACGAGCCCTTTTCTTTTCCTCGTAAAACAGAAGGAAAGGCGGGTAAATAGAAAAATAGCTTATTCATTGAAGATATCGCATTGCCTAATGAAAGAGGTATCTTCCACCAACAGCTCATTCTTGGAGTCGGCACACTTGGTGGAATCGCATTTGCGGCTTTGATTCTAGTTTTGAGTAATGAATACGGATTTACCAGAGGTTCTCCTTTACCTTCCATTTCGCCACACCTCTACTATGATATTCTGATCGCTAGTCTCTCGTTTCTGAGTGGTCTCTGTATGTTTTCATGCCTTATCATGTCCTTTACTGCGGCAAACATTTTCGAAGAAAAGGGGCCGGTTGGAGTTCTGGCAACCGTCTCATCCATGCTTTGTTTTGGTGGATTTCTCTTTGAGATACCTCTCTTGATCGCCTCTTTTAGTCCAAAGACAGGTACATACATGTTGTATGCGATATTCGTACTCTTTGTCGTGTTTGGGGTTGCAGTGTTGTTTGATTCCTTACGAAAACGCTCGCTCAAGAGAAATGCGACGATGAACAAAACAAGAGCGAACGCTCCATCCAAAACGTAAAGCAATAGAAAGATGTCTTGAGCCGTAAAGCTCAAAGGGAAACATCTCCATCAACAGGATTTATCCACGAACAAGTTGTACCCCGGGGAGGTAGTTTTAGGGCGGTTTTTACCGCAGAGTATCCAGTTCCAGCTTATCTTTCATTTAAATGTTACAGTAATGTTGCAGTAACTCTCGCGCCCTAAAGGTGCAAACTTTCGTCATTGATTTATAAAGAAAAAAATGAGATGATTTTTTCAACGGCGTGATACTTTTCACGGCAAAGCTCAGAACAAGCTCTGTAAGCTCAGAACAGCTCGTTTCAAAAAGTGCGACAGCCCCGCCAGTGTTCGCGTGAACGGGATGCCTTTATCCCAGCTTTACAAGTCCTCCGCGTAGACACGTCAGCGCAGCCATTCCATCTTAGGGTTGCTCCCTCCCGGATCTCGCCCGATTCGATGGTTCAAAGTCGGAACCCTCCCTTCGA